>NZ_JBNNXT010000037.1:0-52607 GCF_052873815.1 Photobacterium sp. DNB23_23_1
GATTTGAACCCTAGATACGCTACAAACGTATGCCGGTTTTCAAGACCGGTGCTTTCAACCACTCAGCCATCTCTCCGAATTGTATCACCTTAAAAGATGATGGCGGTGAGGGAGGGATTCGAACCCTCGATACGTTGCCGTATACACACTTTCCAGGCGTGCTCCTTCAGCCACTCGGACACCTCACCACATTGTTGCTTTGACGCCTTGCGTCTCAACGGCGGCTAATGTAATCACTTAGCGTTTCAGGGTCAAGTGCTTTTACCGAATTCTTTTTCAAGTGGCGAGGAATGGATCAAATTGTACCAATGTCCAGCAAAACGCTAATCCAAATATCTATGGCATGTGCTATATACGCAAGATACACTACAATTTAACACGTATTATCAATCTATTATCTATCAAGTCTATTTTACTTAACTATCTCACTCAAGCTTGAGTCTCTGTCTTTTTGGAGTGTTATGATCTTCCGGCTATTTTCTGCTCTCGTCTTCCTCACGCTTAGCCTTGCAGCCCCCCTCAGCCATGCGCTAGAGGGGCATTACGACGTTTGGAACCAAACGCTGGATGAGCAAATCAAACAACTCAGTGCTCAAGACAACACACCAGAAATAGTCAAAGAGCTTGATACCCTACAAAATGCTAAAGGGATGATTGAGAACGCGGTCGATTTTGATGAAAAAACCCAAAGCTACCGCCAACTGATCGAAGAATTTCCGGCACTGAGTGACAAACTAAAACAGCAAGTCGATAACTTTGCCACCACCAAATTTCCAGACTTCAGGGAACTGTCGCAAAAAGAGTTGGCAGATGCCATTAAACAGCAAGACGCTAAAATAAAGCAGCTAGAGCAAAACCGTAACAGCAGCAAAAACGAGTTAGGGTCGATTGAAAATGGGATTGATGAGTTTTCTAGCCGCTCTACCCAACTGCGTGACTTGATCAAGCAAGAAGAACAAGCGCTAAGGCAAATTGAAAACCAGCCAAATACCACAAACCAGCAACTGGTCCATCAAATATCCCATCAATATTATGTCAGTGAACTGTACATGCTGGAAGCGGAGCAACTCAGTGCCGGTAACCGCCGCACTCTAGTCAAGCAACACATCCAGCTACAAAATCTAGAAATCGATGCACGGCTGGCTTACCGAAATACGTTACAACGTGAGTTATCCCGCCAGCAACGCCTTGATACCGATATAACCTCGGAGGAGAACGGCCAGTTTAATTTGGACCTTGATAACCAGCCTGATAGCCTTCGCCAGTTGACCATCAGCAACAAACGTTACATTGAGGCGTTAAAGGGCATCTCATCACTCAGCGAGCAGGTCCAACAAGGTCTCACCACCAGCCGCCAACAAATCCGCGACGTCGAAAGCACTGCCGACGATCTGGAAACCATGGCGGAATGGCTCAAACTCAGCCCCGCATTCAGTGAAAACTTACGTACCCGTATCAGCCGCTTACCGGCCAACCCGCCCATTGAGCAGCTGGACAAAGATATCGCCCAAAACCAAATAAAAAAATACGAATACCAGCAACTGGCCGATTCTCTAAAAGAAAGCAACTCTTCCCCAAGTACTGGCAACTTGAATGAAGAGCAACTCTTGCAAGAACACGCGCTCATTGAAGCCAATCAGATATTGCTCGAAAAGCTGATTGACCAAACCGATACCCTGATCTATCAACAAGCAACACTGAAAGTCTCCTACGAGCAGCTAAACAGTAATATCAACGATTTGCATGCCTCGGCAAACAAGCAGTTGTTCTGGGCGCCTGATACCAACCCGGTCAACATAAACTTTGTTATTGTCACCTGGGAAAAGCTCAAGTGGTTCTTTTCTCCTTATCAGTGGGTTGGCTTTATCAAGTTTCCAGTAGTTGTCGACAAAGTAAAACTGTCATTCGCACTGACCATTATTGCCGCCATCATCCTAGGCTTGAGCTGGTGCCGCAAATCCTGGAAGCGCTACCTTACCTATACCAGTAAGAAAATCGGCAAGGTCACACAAGATAGTTTTCGCTACAGCTATAACAATGTCTTCTTCTCGTTTTTGCTGGCATGGCCGGTCCCGATCATTGTTGGTTTAGTGGGACAGATTTTCTCCAGTGGCTGGCAATACCCGTTTGTCTACCACCTCGGCCAGGCCCTGACACTACCGATGGCTCTTGTCATGTTCTGCTTCATACGTGAATTAGTACGCCCTAATGGTTTGCTGGTCAGCCACTTCGAATGGGAGCACGACCTTATTGGTCGCTGCTTTACCCATTACAAGCAACTGCTATGGGTCTATCTGCCGATGATGGTGATCCAGCAATTTGCCCACCTCTACAGCGATATTGATGTGAATGCCACCTTGGGTCGGTTGGCATTTATCATCAGCAATATCTCGATCAGTTATTTCTTGTGGCGGATGTGCAAGGAAAAGCTGCCGATGACCTACGGCAACCTGCCGGAAGGTAAAGCCCATATTGGCCACCACCTGTTTTGGTGGACACTGATCTTGGTCCCACAAGGACTGAATTACACGGCGCTTAAAGGCTATCTTTCCTCATCGCAAGATGTAATGCACAAACTGGAGTTCTCGGCGGTCATTGGGGTGATCACCATCTTGATTTACTACCTCGTCAAGCGGCTGATGCTGATCCAAAAACGACGACTGGCTTTTGAGCGCGCCAAAGCCAAACGTCAGGAAATCATCGCTCAGCGGATCGCAGAGGTGGAAGAGGATAAAGAAGAGCATTTCGGTAGTAACGAAATGCAAATTGAAATCGAAGAGCCGGAAGTCGATTTAGATAAAATCAGTGCCCAGTCACTTCGCTTGTTACGCTCGCTGTTGCTACTGATTTATTTAGCCTGCCTCTCTACAGTATGGGCCGACTTCTATCAGGCAATATCCTACCTTGGTGAGGTGACACTATGGGACGTGACCAACAAGATTGATGGTATCAATGAGATCAGCGCCATTTCGGTCAGTAGCGTATTGCTGGGGCTTATTGCTGTTTGGCTGACGGCTATCGTTGCCCGCGACCTGCCCGGTGCAATGGAGTTATTGATCCTCCAGCACCTGGAACTATCTCCGGGGACGGGCTATGCCATTACCTCTTTAACACGTTATATCGCGATCATCATGGGGATCCTGATTAGTTCGGGGTTGGTGGGATTTGACTGGTCCAAAATGCAATGGCTTGTCGCTGCACTCGGTGTCGGCTTGGGCTTTGGCCTTCAGGAAATCTTCGCCAACTTTATTTCTGGCCTAATTATCTTATTCGAACGGCCGATTCGGATCGGGGATACCATCACAATCCGCAACCTGACTGGGATCATTGCCAAGATCAATACCCGCGCCACAACGATTGTCGACTTTGACCGTAAAGAAGTGATCGTGCCAAACAAGGCATTTGTTACTGAGCAGTTCGTCAACTGGTCACTGTCAGATCCAATCACCCGAGTCACCCTGTCAATCAGTGTGAATTACTCAGCCAATACCGATCTGGTCACCAAGCTATTGTTCGAAGCCACAGAAGAGTGCGATCTCGTATTAGACAATCCTGCTCCTGAAGTCTTTTTCCTGACCCTAACCGCTGATAGCCAGAACTTCGAGGTCAGAGCCTATGCAGCAGAAACGTCGCACCGCCTGAGTTTGACGCATGACTTACACAACCGAATCAAAGAGAAGTTCAACCTGCATGGTATCCAAATAGCCAACCCGCAGCTTGAAATACAGATGAAGCGTCGCCGTACGACGACATCGTAGGTTTGATTGCACCAATATCAAAAAAGCCCCTTTCGGGGCTTTTTTTAATTCTTGCTTCGCCCTGCAGCGCGTTCATTTTGCATTTGAATATAACTACCCAAATGCATCGAGGCGGGCTTGCCTCGCAGAATATAGGGTAACTCAGAAGGAGCTACGGCCGCTTTGCTTGCCGGACGCATCCGCACGTAGAGAACACGAATCATGTTACTCGCAACGCCTTGGCAACAGCGGTCTACCCAAGAAAAGAAGCGACCGAAAAGGCCAATTTTCAACCATAAGACAAACTGACTAACGCCTAACATTGCTGCTAGCGACCAATGTACCTCAATCATTTTACTTCCCCACTTTTTATTGTTTTGCTTGCAGAACTGACTGAGGTAACTATGCCAATAAATTAATGAATAATATGCCTATGGCTGTAACTGAATTTATCCTGAACTGATCACTTCCGCTCACGCCCAATCATTTATGAAATCAAAGATCTCACACATGGAAAGAAAACAAACCATTAACACAAAACAGCACAACATGGATAAATAATTGATTTAACTCGGAATAAAAAATCCACCCCCCAAAATCAAGGCAACAAGTGCATAACAACTCGATATAACGACAACCATTTCATTGATGTAAATCAACTTTAAATCCTTTAATAATCATCACAAACAGAGATATGTTTTTACAAACAGAGATATGTTTTTACAAACAGAGATATGTTTTTACAAACAGAAATAGCTTGCTCAATGCTTAACCGAGCGCTTTTATGCGTACTTAGATGGTGAGCAAGGGGGTATTTACAGACATTGTAGACATAAATGCAAAAAACCCCTGAAGGCATAAACCTTCAGGGGCAAATATAAATTGCTGTTTTTTGTCTTTTACGCTTGCTGGTAGTAGCCCGGAACTCGGAACATACGGCGACACATTTCGAGGAATTGACCATAAACCACGCCTAGTGCACCGGATACAAAAGCATTACTTGTAACCGCTGTTATGATCTGATCGATGTCGGCTCCAACGACCAACAAGATACATGCATAAACCGGCGACTGGAACATCACATAGGCCAACATGTCTGATAGCCCTTTCATCCAACCAGCGGATGACAGTTTCATTCCTTGTCTGATCATCATGTCGCGGAAAACACCGTATGGCCAAGCTATCGCAATATTTACCGGAATAGACAGAGTTCTTGATGCAAGTGACTGTTCGAATGTCATTCCAGAAATGAACACTTCTATCATCATGCCTGTAATAAAACTAAAAATTACCATCGCAAAAGTATCGGCGGCAGCACTTCTTACGTTAAATTGCCCTTTAACAGACATAACAAAACCTCAAAAACAGTAAATATAACCAGACATTCAAATCTGAGCAGCTAGATGAACTAGATAATTAACTTCCAGCCAGTTGATGTGCGTATTAGAACAGTAAATTTAAAGAATTACACACCAAAGATCGTTATTGTTTGTAAGTTTACAACTGATTTTGGCTCAATATTTGGCACGATACGCTACACTGGCACCACTGACGTGCCACAACTTGTATCAGCAGCATCTCTGGCACTCAAAAATCAACATTTACTGGGTAATTTAAGTACTTTAAGAAGCTTTTTGATCATTGTTTTGAAGGTTACAGTAAAGATACCAATGAAGACTGGTTAGAAAGCAAAGTAACAATCACGCTATATAGGATAGCAAGGTTAAGATTTAAACATCTGATTAATATAGAGTATATAGATAAAAACAAACCATGCTTCCAAGGGATAGCTCACTTCAGTCAATTCCCCTAATTTAAGCTACATATATCAGGTAATAAAAACATAAAAGGTAATCATTTATTCACCCTATGAGCAAAGAACAAACTCAAACTGCAATAAAAGGCAGTTAACTCTTTAGGGTAGGTGAGAATATTTAGTCGATTTTCGCCATGGATGATTCAATAAAAAGCCCCAGTAAAAGCTAGGGCTTGGGGTGTGGGCCGTGATATGCAAGCTGTCACTCTAGTGGCAGTGATAGAAGTACCTCAACGATGGGGTAATCTGCCGGACAGAGCGTAAAGTCATTAATTTCATCACGCTCAACCCATGCCACATCCTGATGACTATGGAGTACCAGCTCACCGGATACCCAATGGGTCAAATAGCCTTTCAGGTGAACGACTTTATCACCGTAGTCAAACACACTGTCGGCAAGAAACTCTCCAGTCATCGTTTCAATTGCCAACTCTTCGTGTAATTCACGCTCCAGTGCTTGTGTCTCACTTTCTCCGGCTTCCACTTTACCACCAGGAAATTCCCACAACCCACCTTGGCTGGCGTGATCATGACGCTGAGTAAGCAGGTACTTCCCCTGCTTCTCTATCACGCCAGCCACCACCAAAATGACGGATTTATCAATCTTTGACTCAGGTGCCATTATGTTATTTACCACAGCACTGTTTGAATTTCTTGCCACTACCACACAGACAAGGGTCGTTTCGGCCGATCTCTTTATAAGGATTCACTGCTTTAGCGGCATTCCCCTGTTGTAGATCATCCGCCGCCATAACGACTTCAGTTAACATCAACGGCAACTGAACATACAGCTCTGCAGGAGCTGGCATCCCAGTGACACCGGCCTCTTGCATCTGGGCTTGCGTGTTTTGCTCGTCCATCATCAGCATCACTGTGGTGATCAACGCCGATAGCATTCGCATTGTGCCGTCGGTTAGTGGCTGCTCAGCCCAGTTTGGCTCAATATGCGGCCACACGGACAAGAAACCTTCGGCAAATTGCTGCATGGCTTCAGTCAGTTCACCCACCTCTTCGAAGTTCAACTCTGATGGCAATACGTACTCACCAGCCTTGATATGGCGATACTGCAGTTCAAAATGGTTCAACACCGCCATTTTGTCGTCTTGGCCCAGCGCAACCGGCTCATCTTCGTCAACACCACCTGTAAGCAGTACTGGTAGCCAAGTTTCTGGCGCTAGCGGTTT
Source organism: Photobacterium sp. DNB23_23_1 (assembly GCF_052873815.1). Classification (NCBI taxonomy): domain Bacteria; kingdom Pseudomonadati; phylum Pseudomonadota; class Gammaproteobacteria; order Vibrionales; family Vibrionaceae; genus Photobacterium; species Photobacterium sp. DNB23_23_1. Next base: position 6,738 of record NZ_JBNNXT010000037.1, read on the forward strand.
TGGGTTAGCATTGGCTGCCAGCAAGGCACCTTCTATAAAGGTTGCCGGCATTCCTTCCCAAGCTTCAGGTAATGTCATTAGTTCTGTCATGATCGGTTCTCGTTGTCTGTTTCGTGGGCTGATTATATACCCAAGTCACGGCAAGTTGCAGGATTCAAAGTTGACTTGTCCATATCGCTTTTTGCGCCAGAACAGGAAAATGCTGACAAAAAAACAAACCTGTTGAACTTTGCAGCAATTGGTGGCAAAAAGAAGGAGTTATCATCAGGATGGTGGAAATAAATGACAGGTAGCAGTGCAATCATCGCTGGCGGCAGTGGGTTGGTCGGTGATGAGCTTTTACATCTTCTTCTCAAGCAACCGGAAATAATGACGGTTTACGCCCTTTCCCGGCGTGAACTGCCCCTGCATGGCAGCAAGCTACGTCAGATCATCCATCCCGAATTACGTATCACCGAATGGGAAGATACCTCCCCGACTCCCACCGTGGGTTTTATCTGTCTAGGTACCACCAAAAAGCAGGCAGGGACCAAAAAAGCCCTGGAAGCGGTGGATTTCCAGCTGGTCAAAGACGTGGCAAAAACCATGAAGATGCTGGGCGTCAGGCATATCGTGGTGATATCCAGCCTACTTGCCAGCCCTTGGTCCCCCTCTCACTACCTGCGCTGCAAAGGGAAAATGGAGCAAGCACTGGTAAAAATGGGCTTTGAACATTGCATCTTTGTCCGTCCTGGCCCACTCAGGGGAGATCGCAGCAAACCAAGAAAAGACGAGCTGCTAGTTCAAGGGATCTTCGATGCCTTGCACCCGCTGGCTGTTGGCCCTCTCGCTAATCTTGACCCTATCCCAGCAGAACAAGTTGCCCAGAAAATGTTAGCGCTTGCCCAAGAAGCCCAAAGGCACGAACTACCGAAAGTATTTACCCTCTCGGGTCGGATGCTTGCCTCAAGTTGAGTCATATTCTGGAATTGGACAAGCCGGTCATTACCCACTAGAATCTCGCTCCCAACAGGCTCTGCGCTGACAAACCGGATCAGCCCTCGCCTATACTTTTGCACATTGGCACAAAAGAGAAATCACATGCGAGTAATTCTAGGCCCGATGGAAGGTGTTCTTGATCATCTGATGCGGGAAATGCTGACAGACATCAATGATTATGATCTGTGCGTCACGGAGTTTATCCGTGTGGTTGATCAGCTCTTGCCAAACAGTGTGTTCTACCGCTTGTGCCCCGAGTTACACCAAGGCGGAAAAACCGTTTCGGGTACGCCGGTTCGCGTCCAGCTTTTGGGGCAAGACCCAAACTGGCTGGCCGAAAACGCCCACCGCGCCGTTTCGCTTGGCTCTCCCGGTATTGATATCAACTTCGGCTGCCCGGCCAAGTCGGTAAATAAAAGCCGTGGCGGTGCAGTGCTGCTCCAAGACCCAGACTTGATGTACGACATTGTCAAAGCGGTACGTGCCGCCACTGATCCCCGCTTTCCTGTTACGGCCAAAGTCCGTTTGGGCTGGGATGATCCTAACCATTGCTTTGAAATTGCCGATGCCGTAGCCCAAGCTGGTGCCGATGAGATAGCAGTCCATGCCCGTACCAAAACCGATGGCTACAAGGCAGAGACCATTAAGTGGGATTACATCCACCAGCTAAAAGAAAAAATCACCACACCAATCATTGCCAATGGCGAGGTCTGGAATTACCAGGATGGCCAGCGCTGCATGGAGACCACTGGCAGTGATGCCCTGATGGTGTGCCGCGGTGCGATTAACCTGCCAAACCTTGGCAATGTGATCAAACACAATGAAGAGCACATGGAGTGGGAGGCGGTACTTCAACTTTTGCTGAAGTACTCGACCTATGAAATCAAAGGGGACAAAGGGCTGTATTACCCGAACCGTATCAAACAGTGGTTTGCCTACCTGCGCCATGAATACCCGCAGGCCAAAGAGCTGTTTGCCGATATCCGCAAGCACAACAAAGCGGCCCCTATTATTGATATTCTCCAGCGCAGCTACGCCAGTTTGGCTGCTTGATTTCAATCAGCACCCAGAGACAAAAAAGCCAGCGACATAACTATGTGCTGGCTTTTTTTACGCTCGGCGCTCACGCCGGATCTGATCCAATGCGTCTTGGACCGTATCCAACTCATCATCAGTCAGCTCACTAAACGCGGCCAAGTAAGCAAGTCGGGTCACTTCTGTTTTACGATGGCGCTCTTCCTGCTCATGCACTTTGTACGCCCGGTTGGCTTGAAAATGCTGGAAGAAACGTTCGATATCTTCTACCGCCAAGCTCGATTCCGGCTTGAGGTAGTCCGTCATAATTCTCACGAAGTCATCCGGCAGGTGGATATTGAACTTGGGATCCATCGAATAGATAAACGACAACTCCATCGCTTGCCTGTTTTCTTCCCGACAACGCCAGAATTGTGCTGTGCAACCATGGGTGATCTGGACATCACCCACCTTATGCAGAGATTGCAATGCTTTCCCCACATCAGTCGCACTCCCCACCAGCAGGCACTCGAACCCCTGCGAAATGGCGTACACCCCACACTCCCGCGGCAGTGTCTCCCGATTGACCATTGAGCACTGGTGGCTTGGCATTGGAATTCTTGGCTTGTATGCCCGCCTCAGAGCACTCATTGCACTTACCCTACATCATCATTTCGAGTAAGTATCCATATGCAGACAATTTTTTCAAGAGTTTGATGGTAAAGAAAATATATAAGAAGGTGTGTAGTTATGTGACTTAGAACGCTTTTAGTCTAGGAAGGAGGGGTTACACCGACTCATCACCTCCCCTCAGAGCATCATTCGCAATAAAAGAGGGAAGGTAAATTAGCGTTGAGGTTAGCGATTAGGATGGTTTTGTATGTGGTCCTCCCAATCGATAACATCAATCTCATACACCACGCTATCACGTACCGACTCATTCGCGGCATGCATGGCATCTTTTGAGCCAGTGAGCAATGGGTGCCATTCAGGCAGTGCTTTGCCTTCAGCCAGCAAACGGTAGGCACACGTTTCCGGTAGCCAGACAAACTCGTCGATGCGGTCGCGGGTCAGCTTAAGGCACTCTTCACCGGATTCAAAGCGGTTTGAGTAGTCTTTACAAGAACAGGTCTTGTTGTCCAGCAAGCTACAGGCAACATTGGTGTAGTAGATTTCATCGGTATCATCATCGATCAGTTTGTGCAGGCAGCATTTACCGCAGCCGTCACAGAGCGCTTCCCACTCCTGGTCGGTCATTTCCTTTAAATCTTTCTCTTGCCAATAGTGCGTCATCACTCTGCCTTCTGTTGCTCTCACCTTGCGACGGGCCAAGGCCTATCATTGAGGCGGTTTTATAGCTTTCACACCCACAAAGTGCAAGTACTTCCGCCCCTTTAGCACCAATATCATCGTGTAATAAGAATCACTCCTATCCATAGCCGATAAAGCTACATTTTTTTGATCCCTAGCGGAGAGAGTGGTAACGTTCGCAACCGTTTTAATTAGTGTAGATGAGTGGTTAGTGATGGAATGTCGATTAGGCTGTGGAGCGTGCTGTATTGCACCAAGTATTTCTTCGCCGATCCCCGGTATGCCAAAAGGTAAACCCGCGGGCGTTCGCTGCATTCAACTCAATGATAACAACCTGTGTAAGATTTTCGGTAAGCCAGAGCGTCCTGCCGTCTGTCATCAATTTAAAGCCTGCCCGTCACTGTGTGGAAGCAGTAACAAGCAGGCATTGGATAATATTACCGAATTGGAAACTCTGACCTAAACCGCAACCTTGCCGGTTAAGATACGCAAAACAGACTTGGCGTGCTCAACGGCCTGGTGACCAGAATGCGTAAGGTAACCGCCATCTTCCTGTGTAACCAACCCTTTCGCATACAACCGCTGTGCAGCTTGCACCAGCTCAGGCATGGCATCACTGCGTACTTTTATCCCCTCCAAATCACTGTGCATTGGGAATTTAACTAGCAAATTCATCTCATGAACTAAATCGGCATTGTACGGCATGCTTCTCTCTCTTACTGAATTAACCTAACAATAATACTAGCGGCTTGGCAGAATATTTGTAGGTGTTGAGATCAATTCAGTGACATCGCGAAAGCGAGCAAGATCATATTTTTGCTATAAAAAAACCGCCCGGAGGGGCGGCTTATTCAATTTTGCATTTAACCGTTATGCTTGGATACCTACAATCAACCAAGGTGCATTTGGTGCACGCAAATCACGCTCAAGGTGCCAGATATCAGTAATATCCTCTTCAACACCGTCCTGTCGGTCTTTGTAACGGCCAGAGAACTTAATGCTCAACTGCGCGATATTCGCATCGTAGTCAGCACGCACCAACTCGGCATCAACGTACATCACTTCGGTATGCTGTTCGCCGTCAAGCTTGGCACGTTCGGCAATCAAGTCATCAAGCAATGCTGGGCTGACATACTCACGGATTGTGTCTAGCTCATTATGGTTCCACGCACCCTGGAGAACACGGTAGTGCTCGCGAGAACCGTTTAGGAATGCATTCATATTAAAGCCCGGAGGCAGATTGAATGGTACATCGCTATCGGTTGATACGTACTCATCCTGTGCCATGCCACCTTGACCACCCTGATTCGCCTGCTGGCGGAACTGGTTCGGTTGCTGCGGCTGACGCGGGGAGTTACCAGAATACGCTTCGCGGTGACCCATTGGGGTCGATTTCGCGCTGCGCATAGTTTTGAATAATTTGAGGATAACATAGGCAATCAAGCCCATAATCAAAATATCCATAAACTGGATACCTTCAAACGCACCGCCAAAGAAGGCTGCAAGCAATCCACCCGCTAATAGTCCGCCCATCAGGCCGCCCATCAGTCCTTTCCTGCTTGAGTTTGCTGCTTGATTAGCACCAGGTTGCTGCTGCTGTCTCAAGTTGTCCGTTTGTTGCGGTTGCTGCTTTTTCACTGGCGCAGTTTTAAAGCTTTTGCCAAATGATTTACCGCCACCAAATCTCTTTGCCTCAACCTCTGGCGCGATAAACGCGACCGTTAAGATCAGGGCAAATATTGTGAAGATGCGTTTCATTTGAATGAATTACCTTTGCCTTATATTGAACGTTGCATCGTAAACCGCTTCAACTGAATGTCAACCAAACCACATAAGCAAATTGTTACTAATATTTAGTATCCATGAAATTCTGTCTTGTCATGCTAGACTGGGCTAAGGTTTAACCTTAATAACTTCAAAGTGTTAATAATTTTTATATAGACGGGATCATATATGCAAGATACTCACAGCAAACTGATCGGATATCTATTGTGGATTTTCGGTTTTACCGGTGCCCACCGCTTTTACTACGGCAAGCCGGTTACCGGCACTATCTGGTTTTTCACGCTGGGGCTGTTAGGCATCGGGTGGCTAATTGACCTGTTCCTGATCCCTTCCATGGACAGAGAAGCAGACCTGCGCTTCCAGGGCGGAGAGATCGACTATACCGTCGCCTGGCTACTGCTGACGTTCCTTGGTGTGTTTGGCCTACACCGAATGTACATGGGGAAATGGCTCACCGGTATTTTGTACCTATGCACCTTCGGCTTTTTCCTCATCGGTATCTTGGTCGATTTCTGGACCCTCAACGATCAAGTCTCGATGCAAAACCAAGAGCGGCGCCGGGCTTAACTGCGCTGCCAAAGTCGTGAATAATGATGCTAGCATTCAGAAAAGTGCTGGCATTTGCCATGACTAGGCTCACAACTCACCAAGTAATTGTTAGAAATAGTTGTCGAGAAAGATAAGGTACTTGACCTATTATTGTGGTTAACACTAGAATATCGAACAATGTTCTAATTATTTTTTGCCTTTCTGCAAAAAAACTTATTTTGCATCATACCCACTTGAGTGGGGCATATTACAATTAAGCAAAATAAGACTTATTCGATTAAGAGTAACTTCGATGGCAAGACGAAACGACCATACTCGCGAAGAGTTGGTAAGTATGACACTGGAGCAAGTCAAAAACTTTCTCGCCCAGCACCCCCACCATGAACTTAGCCTGCGCAAAGTCGCAGCTATGATTGGTTATGTGCCAAGTACTTTGGTTAACGTGTTCGGCAACTACAACCTGCTACTGCTACACGCTGTTGCTCAGACTCTTGATGAGCTGTTCGCAGAAGCAGAAGCAGAAATGAAAGAAGCCTCATCAGCGGAAGATGCCCTAAAGCGCCTTGCCTTTTGTTACCTTAACTTTGCCTCGCGAAACCCATACCGCTGGCAGTTGATTTTCCAACACACCATGAACGGTGAAGAACTGCCTGAGTGGCAGTCGGAACGTATCAACAACATGACAGGTATGTTGGAAACCCTTATTCAACAAATCAACCCTCAGCTCAGCAGCGATGAAACCCTTGAGGCAAGCCGTGTGATCTGGTCTGGTGTACATGGGATCACCTTGCTGTCAGTTGACGACAAGCTGTTCACCTCAGTCCCTGTCGATGGCAAAGCATTAATTAATAACCTACTAAGCACTTACCTTAATGCTTGGAAAGGCTAATTAACAACGCTTAATTATGCTATTACTGGCCTTCTTTAAGGCCAGATATCTATACTCCCATGTCAACAAGTGATAACGTCATTTTTCAACCCGCAATACCTGCGGTGATTACTTTCGATGCTCAATTCGAACTCAGGCTAAAGCATTCATGTCAGATCAGTCTAGACTTCTAACCCAGCGGCGCTTCTTGCCCTACTTCCTTACACAGGCCTTTGGGGCCTTCAACGACAATATCTACAAAAATGTTTTGCTTATTCTGTTCGCCTTTGCGGCACCTGGCGCCTTGCCGGTAGATAGCGATCTGATCATCAACTTGGCTGCGGGCTTATTTATTTTGCCATTTTTCCTATTCTCCGCGACCGCAGGTGTGATCACCGATAAGTACGACAAGGCCACCATCATGCGGGTGGTGAAAATGGCAGAGATTGTCATAATGTCACTGGCAGCCTTTGCCTTTATCAGCGAAAACTACCTGATGTTGCTGATCCTGCTGTTCCTGATGGGTACCCAATCAGCATTTTTTGGCCCCGCCAAGTATGCTCTGCTTCCCGAGCAGCTGAAAAAAGAAGAGCTGGTCTCAGGTAACGCCTTGGTCGAAACCGGCACCTTCCTGGCTATCCTTATTGGTACTTTGCTCGCCGGCGTCATTGCCAATCAAGAGCAGGCAATCTATATCGCCGCAATCAGTGTGGTTAGCTTTGCGGTTATTGGCTATTTGTGTTCACAAGGGATCCCCGCGACTAAACCGAGAAACCCGGATCTGAAATTCAAATGGCAACCGGTACGGCAGACCCGTAAAACCTTGGCTATTGCCCGCAAAGATAAAACCGTTTTCCAATGCATTTTGGGGATCAGCTGGTTCTGGTTCCTCGGGGCCAGCTACCTGACACAATTTCCGAACTTTGCCAAACTACACTTAGGCGGTAATGCTGCCTCGGTTTCTTTTCTACTAACACTGTTTTCAATAGGCATCGCTATCGGATCGCTACTGTGTGACCGCATGTCGGGCCATCGCATCGAACCGGGTATCGTTCCACTGGGCAGCATGGGGATAACCCTCTTTGGTGCCGGTCTGATGTTCAGTACACCAAGTTCACTGCCAGAAACCCAATCCATTGTCGCGTTTGTGACAGATCCCCAATTGCTCAGTGTCTTTGTTTGCCTAACCATGCTTGGAGTGTCAGGCGGGATATTTATTGTGCCGCTGTATGCCATGATGCAACACCGAGCCAAGGAAACCGAGCGTGCCCAGGTGATTGCGGCCAACAATATTTGGAATGCGATTTTCATGGTTATCAGTGCAATCAGTGGGATTGTGGTGCTGGCGGTTCTGGAGTTCACCATACCTCAGTTCTTCCTGATCCTCTCGGTGCTGAACCTTGTCGTAGTGATCTACCTATACGCTCAGGCACCTGATTTTTTCTGGCGCTTTATGGTTTGGCTCGTCAGTCACACCATGTACCGGGTGACCCATAAAAACCTCACCAACATTCCAGAGAAAGGCGGCGCGCTGATTGTTTGTAACCATGTAAGTTATATGGATGCCCTACTGCTAGCCGGCGCTTGTCCGCGCCCTATTCGCTTTTTGATGGATAGGGACATCTATAACTTACCGATGATCCGTAGCTTTTGCCGTGCCTGTAAAGTGGTACCTATTGATGCAACGGATAGAAGATCGATCATGAAAGCCTTCGTTGATGTCAGTAAACAGCTTGAACGTGGTGATGTGGTCTGTGTCTTTCCCGAGGGCCAATTAACCTATGATGGCGAAATGGGGCCTTTCATGCGGGGGATTGATCTTATTATCAAGCGCTCTCCCGTTCCGGTAATACCCGTGGCTATCCAGGGTTTGTGGGGAAGTATTTTCAGCCGAGAAGGCGGCCGGGCTTTGTTGAAGGTACCGAAGCGCTTCTGGTCAAAAGTGACGATTGTGGCCGGTGAGCCTATTTCACCTGAAGAGACTAACAGTGTCCACCTTAGGGAAGAAGTACTGACTCTGCGTGGGGATAACAGGTAAACCCCTAGAATCTAGAACCTAGAAATAAGCGAACAGAATAAGGCCCGAAGTGTTTACTGCGGGCCTTTTTAATTTGAAGGGCTTATAGCAATCTATAAATATTTGTTCAACTGCTTATCCAGATTGGTATTAGATTTGTTCAGCGAGCCATTGTGCCAATTGCTTGCGAGATATTTTAATACCGCCGGCACTAAGGTGCGTAGGTAAAGGCAGGTACTTCACCGGGCGACGAAAGCCAGTCACTTGCTGTTTCATATAATCAACAAGCTCCGTCGTTAGTGATGCTTCAAGCTCACAAGAGGTTGCAACTATCGCGACTGGACGCTGGCCATATACCACATCGTCCGTTGGCAATATAAAGGCTTGTTGTACCGCAGGGTGTGCCAATAGCACTTTCTCAACCTCTTCTGGCTGGATATTCTCACCGCCGGAAATGAACATATTGTCCTTGCGGCCACGGATGAACAGCTCTTCATCTTGCCAATCGGCTAGATCTTTAGTGGCAAACCATTCTTGATCAGAAAAAGGAAAGATAGTGCGGTTGCGGTAATACCCCATTCCCAAGGTCTGCCCTTTGACCAGCACTTCGCCATCTTTAAGCGTTAGCTCACGGTTTGGCAATACTGCGCCGACACCCGCACTGCCATCGGCAGGCTTAACCGTGACCGTCGAGGCCATTTCAGTCATACCATAACCGCACCAGCACTCAATACCGGCTTGTTTCGCACACTCTGTAAGGCTAACCGGGATCGCTGCCCCGCCCAGCAATACTCGCTTCAATGAAAGAGATGCACCACGGTTATTCTCCAGCAGCCGCTGGAGCTGGGTAGGTACCAATGATGCGTGGGTAACTTTCCCCAGTGCCACGTCCAAACCCTGCGAGGAGGCAACAACGAGTTTCGCGCCGCGATACAGCCAGCGCCAAACAATCGCCATACCGGATATATGAAATAACGGCAGTGACAACAGCCAACTATCCTCAGCATCAAACGACATCCATTGCAGCAAACCTGCTGCGCTAGCCAAATGACTTTGCGCATTATGCACTACGGCTTTTGGGTTACCTGTCGATCCTGAGGTCATGGTCATGGTCGCGGCACGAGAAGCTTGCCAAGTAACCGGCACCATACGCGGCGTTTGCGGTGGCAGCAGTTGTAAACGCGGTGGTAGCGCTTGTTTACTGTCCGGTTCATAGCCTTGAACACTGTCCAACGCAATACCGGATTTAGCCGGATACCAAACAAAGTCACACTCAAGTTGTGCCAATTGGTTAGATAGCTCCTGCTGACTCAAGCGTGGGTTTAACCCAACATAGCGCGCCCCGGCTCGCAATATGGCCAACAATAACCAGATCACCGATACCGAGTTAGGTGCCATAACGGCCACCAGCTGATCTCGTTTCAGGCCCTGCTCTACCAAGCCTTGGGCATATTCATCAGTTCGTTCAGCCAATTCAGCCCAGCTGAATTGCTGCTCGCCAAATGAGAGAGCGACCGCTGAAGGTCGCTCTTTTGCCCAATGTTGCCATGGCCATGTGGAAAACGTCACGTCCGCGATGGCCTCCACATGAACAGTTTGCCTTACTTCGACCATGCCACATCCAGCTCAGCCAAGGTTTTCAGCGGCAACTTACACTGCGGCCACGGTGTTTCCAGCTGGCTGAGGAACAACTGCATGGTATCAAGACCAGGGATCACATCCGGCGTCTGCCATTCAGCAAAACGGGCTAGCTGGTTCAAGCCAAGGCTGGTTTCCATGCTTGAGCTGATCACAGCAGTCAAACCTTGTTCGTTCGCCTGTTTAACCAGTTCGATACAACGCTGTACACTACCGACCAATGTCGGCTTAATCACAATCGCCACCACACCCGGCTCAGCTCTTACCTCGAAGCCTTCATCACGCACAGTTTCATCCCAGGCAATATTAATCCCGGTTTCCTGAGCAAAGGCCAAGCTGTCGGCTGGCGACTGGCAAGGCTCTTCAAGAAAAGCGATACCGCCACGGTTTTCCGGTTTCACGTACTTGGCAAACTGCTGGGCTTTCAGTGGTGTCCACTGGCGGTTGGCATCCAAACGCAGGCGGATCCCTGGAATAGAGTCGATAAACATATTCGCGACCATGCCATCACGCACGGCTTCGTACATGCCGACTTTTATTTTGGCCACTTTCTCGCCCGGCATGTCATTCAATGCAATAACCAGATCATCGGGATCACCCGAACAAAGCGGAGCAACTGTATAGTTACCGGCTTGTGGCAAACCGCCTTGAAGTTCAAGCTCTGCCATACTCAGACCAAACGCAACAGATGGAAGCGCTTTTTCTAAATCGATAGCCTGACCTGCTACCCACTGCTCCAGCAATGCTTCCGCCTGCTCACCAGCTTGCTCTGCACTCTCTTGGCTAAACTCAGGCAATGGCGCAATTTCACCGTAGCCTTTTTGATCGCCGTCTTGCAGTTCGACAACCCAACCCTCACGGTTAACTAACCGCTGGGTACGCAGGATCACACCGGAGTCCATAGGAAGCTGGTATTGGTATAGTTTCGCGCTACGCATCATAAAACTCCATCGGCCTTATTCTTAAAATAATGTACTTAAAATAAAATCGTCTACTGCTCTGGCAAAAGCGTATGGCTGCTCAACATGAACATTATGGCCTGCGTCTTCAATCACCTGATAAGATAAGTCGGAGTCTTCGGCCAGACGCGTAAACTTTTGATCTTTCTCTCCGCAAAGATAATGCACAGGTATGGTCAACCCGGTTAACTGAGGCTGCAGGAGAGGTTGTTTGGCTAACGATGTAGCCAGTAGCATATGTGCTATAGATGAGCCAAGATTATCACTGCGCTTAGCGATCAAACCTTGTCTTTGGTCATGATTCAGCGATGAAAAGACCGGTTGCTGGTACCAATCGGCCAGTACATCAGCAATCGGCAAGGAAGAAAATCGTTGCGCCCACGTCTGATCATTGTCCAACCTGGCAGTCCGCTCGCTTTGCGGTAGCCCGAAATGCCCTCCTTCCAAAACCAAACCAACCAGTTTTGCTTTCTGTTCAACACCTTGATGACAGGCATGGTACATCGCCACCCTCGCGCCCAACGAGTAGCCAATCAGGATATAGTGTTTCACACCACGAGCGACCAAGGTATCAGTTAGCCATTGGCTGGTTTGCTCAAAGCCTTCAGCTTGGGCTAGTCGGCTATGACCATGACCGGGTAAATCAACAGTCAGGCAGGGATACTGCCCGCTCAGTTGATTGGTAACCTGTAACCAGTCACGGCCAGAACCCAACAAGCCATGCAGAAACACCAGGGTCGGTGGAGTCAGCGCGACTTCGGGGCTCAGGTCCTGAGCTTTGGAATCGGGGGCTTTAGAGTAAAAAGTTTCAGAATAAAGTCGCATGTTTGATCTCGCTAAACATCTCGCGCAGCAAGTCGCCACTCTCTCCTGCCGGCGTCTGTACTTCGATCAGCGTCGTGCCAACCGTTGCTAAACCATTTTCAATAGACAGCTTGGCGTCAACCAGGGTGATCGGGCAGGCATACTCCAACCCAAACATTGCCGCTGCATGACCAAAGCTGAGGCCATGGGGCATGCGGTACAGGCTGTCTTTCTGGGCATCCGGTACCGGTAGCAAATCAAAAATCGCCCCACCGTCGTTGTTGGTCACCAATACCACTACTGGCTGTTCGATCTCTTTAAGTAAAGCCAACGAATTGAGGTCATAAAGCAACGAGGTATCGCCCAAGACACAAAGCATAGGCTGCTTACCCGCACGTTGCACACCGGCAGCTGTGGCTATCAAACCATCGATACCCGATGCACCGCGGTTGGCAAACGTCGCGCTTTGCGGCATACGGCCACACATGTCCAACAAGCGAACAATCAAGCTATTGCCCAAAAACAATGTCGTGTATTGGCCAACCCAATCCATCATATTGGCCGCCAGACTCACTTCATTCAATGCCGAGTACTTGTTCCGGATCGTTGTCAGGCAATGGTTCGAAGCGACTTTAAGGCTATCCGCCCAGCCACTATTCGGGTTGAGGTGTGCAGCACTGACAGTATGTTCCGTCAGTAAACCTGAAAAATCAGCGATATTGGCTTGAATGCGCGCCGTTGCAGCACAGCTTGGATCAAGCGTTACTGCCAATGGGTCCACCAGCCAATAATGCTGCCAGTGCTTGGCGCTAATAAACTGCCCTAATCGCTTGGACACCAAGCGACCGCCAAACTGAATAATATTGTCCGCTTGCAACAAATGCTGATGGCATGCTTCGTTTTGTAACCAGACATCGAATCCAGCCCAGTCACTGCTGCCACCGGCTTGTGGATCGGCTAGCAGCGGCCAGCCAAGCGCCTGCGCCAGCGCACTCACAGCGGCAAGTTCACCCGGTGCTACCCGGCCAGCAATCACGATCCCTTTCTTACCTTGCATGTCTTGCCACTGCTTAGCATCGAAAGCAACGCCGTTTCGTTCGGCATCCACGTACTGGGTAAAGCGCGAATGGCTCTCTTGCCAATATTGGACAGGTTGGAGGTAATCGGAAAAATCCCTTTCATCACCATAGAGCGGCTCGGGGTAATGACAATTGAAATGGACCGCACCACCACGCTGTGCCTGCTGGTACATGGCTTTATCTACAGTAGATAGTAGCCATGCAGGACTGATGTCCTGGGTCGGAGAAGGAATATCTTCAAACGCGGTGACATGGGTAGAGAATATCCCGTGCTGACGGATAGCTTGGTTGGCCCCACAATCGATCAGCTCAACCGGGCGATCTGAAGTGAGCAACACAAGCTTTTCCCCAGTCAAGCCGCTTTCAGCGACTGAAGGTAGCAGGTTGGCCACGGCGGTACCGGATGTAACCACTACCGCGACAGGCTCATTGGTTGCTTTGGCGAGGCCAAGGGCGAGAAAACCCAACCCACGCTCGTCGAAGTGAGTGTGAATGACCAGTTTACCGTTTTTAGCGGCAGCCAGTGTCAGCGGTGTAGAACGAGACCCAGGGGCAATACAGATATGCTTGACCCCATGGCGTACTAACTCTTCAAGCATGAGCCCTGCCCACAACTGGTTCAAGGCAGCTCTTGTCGAAACCCCATTGCTCATGCCGTCTGGCGCTCCCAATCAGGCTCATCACTGGCCAGTAAACTGCAAAGCGTCGATGTTTTACGATCCAGCTCTTTCCACTCACTGTCTGCGGTCGATCCCGGAACGATACCGGCTCCGGCAAACAGGTGTAACTCGTCACCCATAATCAACGCACTACGGATAGCGACACAAAATTCACTGCGCCGCGCGCCCAGAAAACCAACCGCACCACTGTACCAACCACGGGCAAAGGGCTCATGCTCGCTGATAAAGTCCAGCGCTTTATCCCTTGGCAGACCCGCAATGGCCGCCGTAGGCTGTAAGCTATCGAGCAGTTCCGAGTTTTCAACGCCGTCATTAAGTTGGGCATCGATTCCCCGCTTAAGGTGCTGTACCTTGCGCAGGCGAATAAGCTCTGGCGTCTGAGCCACATTCATGCTGATGCAACGAGGAACCAAACGGTCAACGATATCATCTACCACCAAGCGGTTTTCATAACGGTTCTTGTTGTCATCAAGCAGCCATTGTGCCAAGCGATTATCTTCCGCCATGTCTACACCACGGCCGATAGTGCCTGCCAATGCCTCGGTGAGCAGGTCTTGCTCTTGGCGCAGGAACAACCGCTCAGGGGTCGAGCCGACAAAACAATGCTTGGCATCGAGTGCCATCATAAAATGGAAGCTGTTATGGTTACTGTCACGGCTCGCTTTTAACAACTGGGCCGGAGAGACAGGCGTATCGAGGGTTAGGGTCGTTTTACGCGCCAAGACCACCTTCTCGAACACTTTCTGAGAAATTGCATCGAGGGCGTTACCTATCATCTGTGACCAGCCCGCGAAGTCCGGGCTATATGTCCGGCCTAAAATCTTGCTGGTGATCAGCGGGACTTCAACTGCATCAAGCGTTAGCTGGGCCAACGCCTCAACCACTTTTACTTGGCTCTCAGCAGACAGGTTCACAGCAATATTCCAGCCACCGTCCAAACGGAAGATTTCCAACAACGGCAGGAAGAAAAAAGAAGGCATGCATCGTCTGTTGCGCTGGGTACGACCATCAAATGAGCGGCCTCCCCAAATACGCTGATCATCTGCCAGGATTTTCTCGGCAGCTTTAGGATCGGTAAATGTTTTAATTTGCCCGAGCGCCACTACTTCCTCGCGGCAATCACGGGACTGCCAGTAAAACTTAGGAAACAGGGGTTGGGATTCCATCCAATCAATCAGATCGGTATTAGCCGGCAGATCCAGCTTTACCGTGATTCGTTGAGTTGTTGGCGTGGATTGTCGAATTTTTTCAAGTAGTAACTCAACGGCTTTTTGTAACGCGGTCAAGGTAACCTCACTCAGCTCTCAAGCACAAAATTGGCTCATCCCTGGCTGACGGTAAATGGCTAATCAATTAGCATCTTTCGCCCTATATGTGGTCCTCCAGCAAATCAAACAGCTGCAAACAATAGACCACATACGAATGCTGGCATTCTACCTCAGAACTCCTATTCTGACTAATAAAGTAATGACTCAACATGAGTCTTCATATCTCATCACAACTCAATGCATCGGCCCCATAATGACCGAGCAGTGCTGATAGCAGGCGAACGAGATATTATTTTGCCGTCAATTTCGACAATTCAGGCTCAAATAGCGGCATTTTTTGTTTAAATCTCCAGCAAATCCCTGCATTGTAATATTTTATTCTACTCAAAGAGGTGAATACCCCCTGTTTTGTCACCCATCCAGTGGATCCCACCTGACAAGTTAGAATTTAATTATACAAACAACTATTTTACGCTACTTATTCCTGCTGGGTGTTTATTTATTAAGGTTTTATAGTGTAATTTGTTGTAATTAACGGCTTGAAACAGGATACCACCACTAATGCAAAACATCGGGATGTCATCAAAACTCAACAATGTCTGTTACGACATTCGAGGTCCCGTTCTGAAGCATGCCAAGCGCATGGAAGAGGAAGGGCATAAAATACTCAAACTTAATATCGGCAACCCTGCGCCGTTCGGTTTTGATGCCCCTGATGAAATTCTGGTGGACGTGATCCGTAACCTGCCGACATCTCAAGGCTACTGTGACTCCAAGGGTATCTACTCGGCCCGAAAAGCGGTAGTCCAGCATTACCAAAAACGCGGAATGCTTGATCTGGATGTGGAAGATGTCTACATCGGCAACGGTGTTTCCGAATTGATTGTGATGGCGATGCAAGCGCTGCTCAACAACAATGATGAAATGCTGGTTCCATCACCGGATTACCCGCTATGGACTGCCGCAGTCTCGCTATCTGGCGGCAAAGCCGTACACTATACCTGTGACGAGCAATCCGACTGGTATCCAGATCTCGACGATATCCGCAGCAAAATCACCCCGAACACCCGCGGGATTGTACTGATCAACCCGAACAACCCGACAGGGGCTGTTTACAGCCGAGACTTCCTGCTGGAAGTGGTAGAAATCGCCCGCCAGCACAAGCTGATCATTTTTGCCGATGAGATCTATGACAAGATCTTATACGAGGGTGCCCAGCACACCTCGATTGCACCACTAGCCGAAGACGTATTCTGTGTGACCTTCAACGGTCTATCCAAATCATACCGGGTATGTGGCTTCCGGGCCGGGTGGATGGTCTTGTCCGGCCCTAAGCATATGGCCAAAAGCTATATTGAAGGGCTAGAGATGCTCTCATCGATGCGCTTGTGTGCCAATGTGCCGATGCAGCACGCCATCCAGACCGCACTGGGTGGCTACCAGAGTATCAATGAGCTGATCTTGCCGGGCGGCCGTTTGCTAGAACAGCGTGACCGTGCCTATGATTTACTGACATCGATTCCGGGTGTGTCCTGTGTGAAGCCTAAAGGGGCTTTGTACCTGTTCCCGAAACTGGATCAGAAAAAATTCAACATCACCGATGACCAGCGCTTCGCCTTGGATTTCCTCCAGCAGGAGAAGGTGCTGGTTGTTCACGGTACCGGCTTCAACTGGAAGCAACCGGATCATTTCCGCATCGTTACCCTGCCACGGGTCGATGACTTGGAAATGGCGATGGGACGTTTGGAGCGCTTCCTACACGGTTACCGTCAGTAACGTGGCGATTGGCGATTGGCGATTGGCGATTGGCGATTGGCGATTGGCGATTGGCGATTGGCGATTGGCGATTGGCGATTCAGAAAACTATAGGGCAGGATGTCAAAATCAACACCCTGCCCTTTTACTTAACAAATAACAGATCTTGGGCTCTTTTACCCAGAGCCTCTGGCCGCTCTTGCCCCTGGCCTCTAGCCTGCTTCCCAACATTTTATCGTTTGCTTCGCGGTAAATTCTGTTACCTTTAATAGATATCTGATTTTGTTCCCTGTCCTCACCGCCAAGAAGTATCGCTATGAATCAAAGCCATTTTTTTGCTCACCTTGCTCGAATGAAATTAATCCAACGCTGGCCGTTGATGCGCAGTGTCGAAACCGAAAACATCTCAGAGCATAGCCTTCAAGTCGCTTTTGTCGCCCATGCCCTCGCTTTGATCAAAAACCGTAAATTCAGTGGCAATACCAATCCTGAGCGGATAGCACTACTGGCCATGTTCCACGACTGCAGCGAAGTATTAACTGGGGATATGCCAACCCCTATCAAGTACTACAATCCGGCTATTGCCGAGGAGTATAAAAAAATAGAGCTCGCAGCCGAGAAGAAGTTACTGTCTATGCTGCCCGAAGAATTTCGTGATGACTACGCCCCGCTACTCGATAGCCATCAGGTAGACAAAGACGATTACGCTATCGTCAAGCAAGCAGACAGCCTGTGTGCTTACCTCAAATGCCTCGAAGAGCTCAATGCGGGGAACCACGAATTTACCTCGGCCAAAAACAATCTTGAGCAGACCTTGCATAACCGAACGACCCCAGAGATGGAATATTTCCTAAAGACATTTGTCGACAGCTTTAATCTAACCCTTGATGAGATCAGCTAATGACAGTTATCTCCCTCTCTCCTGAATTTAACCAACAGTGGGAAGCACGCAAAAGCAATGAGCAAAAAATGCGGCGCAACGACCACCGCTCGGCTTACCAGCGTGACCGAGCAAGGATCCTTCATTCCGCCGCGTTTCGTCGTTTGCAAGCGAAAACCCAAGTCCACGGTGCCGGGCATCATGACTTCTACCGTACCCGCCTGACCCACTCACTGGAAGCCTCACAAATTGGCACCGGTATTGTGGCCCAGTTGAAGATCAAACAGCCTAAATTTCGAGAACTGCTTCCATCAAATAGCCTGATGGAAAGTATTTGCCTTGCCCATGATATCGGTCATCCCCCTTTCGGACACGGAGGTGAAGTTGCTCTTAACTACATGATGCGAGAGCACGGTGGGTTCGAGGGCAATGCCCAGACGTTTAGAATAGTCACCCTGCTTGAACCGTATACTGAGCACTTTGGTATGAACCTGTCACGGCGAACCTTGCTCGGGCTACTGAAATACCCCGCTTTTATTAGCCATACCCGGGCGACAGAGCTACCTGCGGATGTCCATCATTTCCGCCACCTCAAGGCCAAGGATTGGTACCCCGCCAAGGGGATCTACAATGATGACAGTACGACCTTTGACTGGGTATTGGCACCATTATCCAACCATGATCGCCAGCTCTTTAGCCAAATGCGCAGTGAGCGCACCAAGCCGAATGAGCACTTGAAAACCCAATACAAATCACTGGACTGCTCTATCATGGAGCTGGCCGATGACATCGCCTACGGCGTCCATGACTTGGAAGATGCGATTGTGATGGGAATTGTCACCCGTGAGCAATGGCAAGAAGCGGTTGCCAGCAAGCTGGCCGATTGCGGCGAGCCGTGGCTGGAAGAGCGGATCGGGGTATTGAGTGACCAATTGTTTGGCACCCACCACCAGCGCAAGGATTCAATTGGGGCGATGGTCAATACCCTGCTAACCTCGATCCATATTGCCCCAACGATCCAAAATGGTATCGATAGCTTCGAAGCTCCCCTTTTACAGTGGAACGCCTTTCTATCAGAGCCGATGGAGCAAGTGCTGGAGGTGCTCAAACAGTTCGTCAGCCAATATGTAGTCCATAAGCCAGATATCCAGCTATTGGAGTATAAAGGCCAACAATTGGTGATGGAGTTGTTCGAAGCCTTTGCGTCGGATCCTGAGCGCTTACTGCCGGAAAATACCCGCGAACGCTGGCGCCAAAGCAATGACAAGGGGGAAAATTCCCACCGGATCATCGCCGATTATATTTCAGGCATGACCGACGGCTTTGCCCAGCGGCTATACAGCACCTTATTCCAACCCACTTCGGCCAGTGGCATTGGTTTTCACGGAGGGGATTAAGCTTCAGGCGATAGGCGCTTTTAGCCCCTCGCCAAGCTACTTCCCATAATTTTTCTCAAACACCCCTTCAGGCATCTGCTGGATCTGGAACTCGATCATTTGATTGAACGCTTCGAGCAGTGGGGCGAATTTATCACCCTCCCCTTCCAAGGCGGTAAGAGCGAGGTAGCCGGCTTCTACCGTCGATACCCCCTCTGATTTAGGTGATTTTCGAATTCGGTAGTTACCCTGATCGACATTATCAAGCGCCACCGTAGGCAACTGCTGCAAGTTGGTCGATAGTTGCCACATCTTATAGGCTTTCTTCCAGGTACCATCAAGTATAATCAACGTCCGTTTGGTTAACGCAGCTTGAGTTTGATTAGACCCAGCAAGGCTCGAAATAGGGACAGCTTCTTCCCCCGGGTAAACCACCCAGGCCTGACGGTCTTGTTCGGCCAGCAATTGGTTGATTTCTTCATGGTGTGAAAAGTCTTCGCCCACCCACAGTTTGGCGTTAGGAAGCGATAAAGTCAGGATCCTTGCGGTACCAATCGGACGCTTTACTTCCGTTGGATGTTGTAAAATCCACAATTCAGTTTTAGCATCAAGCTGTTGGATCCAGCGGCAAATACATGCCTTGGTTGCTTTACCGCACTTTTCACAATATCGACTCATCGAGGTAGCCTTGTCTATTCGCATCTTCGTTTTCATTATCATCGGTATAATGGCCGTTGCCCAATTACCCAGCCTCCAACCACTGCTCGTCTGGCAGCGCCCTGACATCGCGCATGGTGAAATTTGGCGACTCGTCAGCGGCAACCTAACCCATACCAATTGGCCACACATGATAATGAACAGTCTCGGCTTGGCAATCATTACCTTCATCTTTCGCCGCTATCTTACCTCAACGCACCTTGCCTTGCTGATCCTGTCCATATCTGGATTTATTGGCGTCACCCTATGGCTCAGCCCGATGGGCTGGTATGCAGGACTGTCAGGCGTGCTCCACGGACTGTTTGCCTGGGGCGCGATACAGGATGTGAAAGCGAAAGATAAATTCGGCTGGGTACTGCTGGTAGCGGTTATCGGCAAAGTGTTATGGGAACAGATAGCAGGCGGTTCAGCCAGCTCAGCCGAGCTGATTGGCGCCAGGGTGGCTGTAGAGGCTCACCTAGCAGGTGTTTTAGGCGGCTTGCTCTTTGCCGCGGCGGAGCTAATTAAAAAGAAGATTGCAATTGAGAATTAGTTGCACTTAAAATACACCTTAATGGTATCGGTCTTGTTTGGCTAAGTGTATTTATGAGTGAGAATCAAAATGGCTTTGGAATCTGAAATTTTATATCGCATCAATGTCTCTCTGCCGACAGGTATTGTGAGAGTGGGTTCAAGAGGAAAATACAAATTCCCACTTGAAGCCGCTAAGCAAATAGCCAAAGCCTATGAAGATGATGGCTATCAGATCCATCTTACTCCAGCCAGACCACGCTTTACCTTCAGTGCGTGCTAATAGCTCACAAATAAAGGAGAACGACTAACCTCTCTCCTTTAGGTAACTTACGGCAGGTTAGGTACAGCAACCATTATTGGAGCTTGATCCGCTCGCGATTCTTTTCAACCGTGGACGTACCAATACCCTTCACTTTGATGAGATCTTCCGGTGTAGCAAAAGGCCCATTGGTATCACGATATTCAATAATACTGGCAGCTTTGTCCGGCCCAATTCCCACCAGTAACTTATCCAGCTCTTCTGCATTGGCATCATTAATATTAATCGTAATTTCAATGCCCTCATGACTCTCACCATTGGCAACCGCAGGTAATGCCAAGCCTACCCCCAGCGCAACAACCAACGACATAGATACAATCGCTTTCTTCATCCTTTTTCTCCTTGTATACATTCAGGGGTTAGAGTGGCGAAGCACTCGCTGGCTGTATATGGGGAATGTTTTTCTTTGCACAAAAAAACGACGGGCCGCACAATGGCGGCCCGTCTAGCAACGTATTAATTACACTTAATTCGTTGTTGTATCCAACACTGGGTAAGATACCTTGGCTGCATTACGCAGTACATCCAGGGTAGCCATAACATCCTGCTGAGCATGCATTTGCTCAAGCTGCTGTGACATCTGCTGATCAACACCATCAACATCTGCTTCAACCACATTGTCCAGCGCGATAATTAGCATGTTGCCAGTCATATCACGTGTCACACCGTATACCGGTGCATCGTCTGCTGGCTTAGCAAGACCAAACGCAACTTGAGCAATCTGGCGATCTGCCCCCATACGGTTGATGGTTTCAGGCTCAGAGAAGCTCAGGCCTTCGTCTGCCAACACTTGTGTGTTGCCAGCTCGTAGGGCGGCAACCAGTTCATCCGCTTTCGCGTTAGCCGCTTCCTCGCCTTTGACAGCTGATAGCTGCTGTTTAACGTTTGCTGATACCTCGTCAAATGGCAATACCATTTCAGGGCGAGAGTCATCAACACGTACAACAACAACATGCTCAGGACCGAGCTCGATAATATCGGAGTTCAGGCCATCTTCACGCACTTCAGGGCTGTACAACGCCTGCAGTACCGCTGGGTTGGCCAGCACACCCGGCGCATCTGACTGAGAAATAAAGTCAGTGGTCTGAATCGTCGCATCAACCGCTGTCGCCGCATCCTCTAGTGTGTCTGGCATTTCGAACGCTTTCTCAGCTAGCTGGGTCTGCAGATCGTAAAACGCTTCTGCCGCACGCTGCTCACGCAGTTCAGCAAAGATTTCATCACGAACCTCAGCAAATGGCTTCACTGTCGGCTCTTTGATATCGTCCAGTTTGATGATGTGGTAACCGAAGTCAGACTCAACAACACCAGAAACTTCACCTTTGTTCAGGGCAAATGCTGCATCTTCAAAGGCAGGATCCATCACACCGCGTTCAAACCAATCTAGCTTACCGCCATCTTTACCGCTGAAGGTGTCATCAGAAGATGTCTTCGCTAATTCAGCAAAGTCAGCACCGCTGTTTAGCTCTGCCAGTAAATCTTCAGCTTTAGTCTTCGCTTCGCTACCTTTACCTTGAACCAGAATATGGCTTGCTTGGCGTTGCTCAGCAGTACCGTATTTATTTTGGTTCTCGTCATAGCTTGCTTTAGCATCATCTTCAGAAACGCTTAGCGTCTCTTTCAGGTTGGTGCCAGACAACTCGATGTAAGCCGCTTTCACTTGATCTGGGCGGGTGAACTGCTGCGGGTTCTGCTCGTAGTATGCGAGTGCTTCCTCATCAGTAACCTCGGCTTTGTTGGTAAACTCAGCCACATCCAGTGTCAGGGTGCGAATTTCACGCTCCTGGCGCTCAAGCTTAGTCAATGCAGCCACTTCGTTACCCAACGCGAAATCACTGCCTTGGATAGCCAACAACAGCTGCTGACGCAGCAAATCGGTTCGCATAGATTCCGCAAACATATCAGGTGTTAGACCTGAGCGACGCAGCAGTGCGTTGTACTGTTCATTATCAAAGGCACCATCGCGCTGGAACTCAGGCATAGAAAGAATAACCTGAGTTACCTGCTGATCGCTGATACGCAGACCAAGTTCATTGGCACGCTGCTCAATCAGCAGGTCATTGACCATGCGGTCTAGCACACTGCGGCGGAACTGCTGCACGTAAGCTGGGTCACCCATCAGGGTCGAGAAATAATCGCCCAACTGCGCCTGCATGCGGTTACGCTCGTTCTGATAAGCCATTTCGAACTCGCGCTGACTAATTTCACGATCATCCACTTTCGCGGCAACTTGCTCGCTTCCGCCTGCTAGGTAGCTACCTACCCCTGCGAAAACAAAAGAAAAAATAATCAGACCAAGAATAATCTTAACCCAAATACTGCTCGCGCCTTCGCGCATACGCTCCATCATAATTTGCCGTATCTCCTACCTATTCGATTTGGCATGGTAATACCAATCTGTGATAAGCCTAAATAAAGATTCATGAAGCCTGATTGGCTTCGAAACTATCGCTTAACTGTATTGATATTAGTGAAGAATGCTAACAGGCGAAGACCTGAAAAATTCACACTTTTCCAAAGTAAAAAAAGCGCACCGACAGGATGCGCCCTTTATCATGCCAGATTGCCCATTAAGACAACCTGAATGTTCGTTTGTTCACACAAACCGGCGGGCTAAGCCCTGCGCTTAGTTTACAGAATCTTTAAGCGCTTTACCTGCTTTAAAGCCAGGTACTTTCGCTGCAGCGATTTGAATTTCAGCACCCGTCTGTGGGTTACGGCCAGTACGCGCTGCACGCTCACGTACAGAGAAAGTGCCGAAGCCAACAAGCGCAACCTGATCACCCTCTTTCAGGCTATCAGATACAGCGTCGATGAATGCATCTAGCGCACGACCCGCAGACGCTTTAGAAATATCTGCATTTTCAGCGATTTTATCAACTAGTTGAGTTTTGTTCACGATCTATCCCCTCTAAGAACGTTATCCGTTTGCAGCCTCATGGCAAAATTTACATCACGGATAAAAAAGAATCAGTTTCATTATATCTACAGCGAACACAGGTTCACGTGTAGACATTGATTTTATTGAGCTAACGGCAAATTAGAACTCACTTATAGCCACACAAAAAAACGCTGACAAGGTTTTTATCCTCGAAAGCGTTTTTTCATATCTTAACTTTGCTGCACGTCACTGTTTTGGGCGTTTACCAGCTCAATTCCCGTTGGATTATTCTGCAATGCAACGGTTAGCACTTCATCAATCCAACGCACTGGGCGCACTTCCAGATCCGCAATCACGTTATCCGGAATTTCCTCCAGATCACGTTCGTTTTCCTTCGGAATCAACACCGTTTTGATCCCACCTCGGTGCGCGGCAAGCAGTTTCTCTTTCAGGCCACCGATTGGTAGCACCTCACCACGTAGGGTGATTTCACCCGTCATGGCAACATCGCCGCGAACAGGGTTGCCTGTCAGGCTAGAGACCAGCGCCGTACACATGGCGATACCCGCACTCGGGCCGTCTTTCGGGGTCGCCCCTTCTGGAACATGGACATGGATATCACGCTTCTCGTAAAAATCAGGCGCAACACCCAGACGCTCAGCACGGGTACGTACCACCGTCATCGCAGCCTGAATCGACTCCTGCATCACATCACCCAGTGAACCGGTGTAGGCAAGCTTGCCTTTACCCGGCATCGACTCGGTCTCGATGGTTAGCAGATCGCCGCCCACTTCAGTCCAAGCCAAACCAGTAACCTGGCCAATACGGTTGTTCTCTTCGGCTTTACCGTAGTCAAAACGCTGGACACCTAAGTATTCTTTCAGGTTGTCCTGAGTAATAACGACTTTCTTGGTCTCAGGATTCAGCAGGATCTCTTTTACAGCTTTGCGGCACAGTTTAGACACTTCACGCTCAAGGCTACGTACGCCCGCTTCACGGGTGTAGTAACGAATGATGCCAATCAGTGCCGAGTCATCCACTTCGATCTCGTGTGGCTTAAGGCCATTGCGCTGAACCTGCTTCTCTAGCAAGTGGCGCTTGGCAATATTCAGCTTTTCATCTTCGGTGTAGCCCGACAGACGGATCACTTCCATACGGTCAAGCAAAGGTCCCGGGATGTTCATCGAGTTCGATGTCGCCACGAACATGACATCAGAAAGGTCATAGTCGACTTCTAGGTAGTGGTCATTGAACGCGTTGTTTTGCTCCGGATCCAAAACTTCTAGCAGCGCTGAAGACGGATCGCCACGCATGTCTGATGACATCTTGTCGATTTCATCAAGCAGGAACAGCGGGTTCTTAACCTCAACCTTGGACATTTTCTGGATCAGCTTGCCCGGCATCGAACCGATATAGGTACGGCGGTGACCACGGATTTCCGCTTCGTCACGCACGCCGCCCAGCGCCATACGGGTATATTTACGTCCGGTCGCAGCAGCAATAGACTGACCCAGCGAGGTCTTACCAACACCAGGAGGACCAACAAGACACAGGATAGGACCTTTAAGCTTGTTGATGCGGCTCTGCACTGCCAAGTACTCAAGGATGCGCTCCTTGACGCGCTCAAGGCCGTAATGGTCGGCATTCAGCACTTCTTCTGCCTTGGCAAGGTTCTTCTTCACCTTGGAGCGCTTGAACCATGGCACACTCAGCATCCAATCAATGTAGCCACGCACAACCGTTGCCTCGGCAGACATCGGCGACATCATCTTAAGCTTCTGCAGCTCTTGCTCTGTCTTCTCGCGTGCCTCTTTTGGCATCTTCGACTCTTCGATTTTCTTCTTCAAAGATTCGAATTCATCCGGCGCGTCATCCAGCTCACCCAACTCTTTCTGGATAGCCTTCATCTGCTCATTGAGGTAGTACTCGCGCTGGCTCTTTTCCATCTGCTTTTTAACGCGGCCGCGGATACGTTTCTCCACCTGCAGCAGATCAATTTCAGATTCCATCATCGCCATCAAGAACTCTAGACGCTCTACGACATCGACAATTTCAAGTACTTTTTGTTTATCTGCCAGCTTCAGCGGCATATGAGCAGCAATAGTATCAGCCAGACGGGCAGCTTCATCGATACCATTTAGCGAGGTTAGAACCTCTGGCGGGATTTTCTTGTTGAGCTTGATAAACCCTTCGAACTGGTTGATTGCAGTTCGAACTAGCACTTCCTGCTCGCGCTCATCCATTTCCTCGGTAACCAGAAACTCGGCTTCAGCACTGAAGAACTCATCATCACGCAGGTTTTCGACTTTAGCACGCTGCTGACCTTCCACCAGCACCTTCACCGTACCGTCAGGCAGTTTAAGTAGCTGTAGAATAGTCGCAACCGTACCGACATCGTATAGGTCGGTAATTGAAGGTTCGTCGGTCGCCGCTTCTTTCTGGGCAACCAACAAAATCTGTTTGTTATCATCCATCGCCGCTTCAAGGCAGCGAATAGATTTATCCCGGCCTACAAACAATGGAATGACCATATGCGGGTAGACCACCACATCACGCAGTGGCAGAACGGGGATCTCAAGGCGTTCCGAACGCTCCAGGTTCATATTATTCTCTCTTCCGTTCACTCTTATTAATGAGTATATGGGGGCTTGGGCGCAAGATTCAACGGGATATGTAGCAGAAAATAAAAAAGGAGGCGATTGCCTCCTTTTTTTAACCGCTGTGGGCAGATTTTACTCAGCGCCTGCTGCTTGGCTTTCGGTGTTTTCATAAATCAGCAAAGGCTCAGACTCGCCTTTGATAACTGATTCATCAATAACAACCTTACTTACGCCCTCTGCTGAAGGTAGCTCATACATAGTATCAAGCAGAACTGCTTCAACAATCGAACGAAGACCACGTGCACCCGTCTTGCGTTCCATTGCCTTACGGGCAATAGCGACAAGCGCATCGTCACGGAACTCAAGCTCAACATTTTCAAGCTCAAGAAGTGCCGCATACTGCTTAGTAAGGGCATTCTTCGGTTCACGCAGGATTTGTACCAGCGCGTCTTCATCCAGCTCACTAAGGATCGCTGTTACCGGAAGACGACCGATGAACTCTGGGATCAGGCCGTATTTAACCAAATCTTCAGGCTCAACCTTCTCGAACAAATCACTCAGAGTACGAGACTGATCTTTCGAGCGTACATCCGCACCGAAACCAATACCAGTGCCGGTTGCAACACGCTGGTCAACTACCTTGTCCAGCCCAGCGAATGCACCGCCACAGATGAACAGGATTTTTGACGTATCCACTTGCAGGAATTCCTGCTGTGGATGCTTACGGCCACCTTGCGGCGGAACCGATGCGACCGTACCTTCAATCAGCTTCAGCAACGCCTGCTGAACACCTTCACCCGAAACATCACGAGTAATTGATGGGTTGTCGGACTTACGAGAGATCTTGTCGATCTCATCGATGTATACAATACCGCGCTCGGCCTTGGCTACATCGTAATCACATTTCTGCAGCAGCTTCTGGATGATGTTTTCAACATCCTCACCCACATAACCGGCTTCGGTCAGGGTGGTCGCATCCGCCATAGTAAACGGTACATCCAGCATGCGTGCCAATGTTTCTGCGAGTAACGTCTTACCGCTACCCGTTGGGCCGATCAACAAGATGTTACTCTTGCCCAACTCAACACCGTCACTATTGGTATCGCCATTACGAAGACGCTTGTAGTGGTTGTATACCGCTACCGCGAGAACTTTCTTCGCATGAGACTGACCAATAACGTATTCATCCAAGTTTGTACGAATTTCCTGTGGTGTCGGAAGTTCATTGCCATCACGCTTTGGCATTACTTCTTTGATTTCTTCACGAATGATGTCGTTGCACAGGTCAACACATTCATCGCAAATATACACAGAAGGGCCTGCAATCAGCTTGCGAACTTCATGCTGACTTTTGCCGCAGAAAGAGCAGTACAGCAGTTTTCCACTACCACTCTCTTTTCGCTTATCTGTCATTCGCTAACCTCTATTCGGGTCTTACCCCATCATTGCCTTTGTTTTGAGTGTATAACAACTCAAGTCTTTTTGCTCCGCGCAAACGGCTAAGTCGCTGCACGGAGGCTAAAAAACTTAATCACGGTGACTCAAAACTGCATCAACCAAACCGTATTCTACAGCCTGCTCTGATGACATAAAGTTATCACGATCGGTATCACGTTCAACCACTTCAAGTGGTTGGCCGGTGTGCTCTGCAAGCAAACCGTTCAAACGCTGTTTGATCGTCAGAATTTCCTGAGCATGGATCTGGATATCAGAAGCCTGGCCCTGGAAGCCACCTAGTGGCTGGTGGATCATCACGCGGGAGTTAGGTAGACAGTAACGCTTACCTTTAGCGCCGCCAGCCAGCAGGAATGCACCCATAGAGCATGCCTGACCCATACATACGGTGCTGACGTTTGGCTTGATGAACTGCATGGTGTCGTAGATAGACATCCCTGCAGTAACCGAGCCGCCCGGTGAATTGATATACAGGAAAATGTCCTTGTCAGGGTTTTCAGACTCAAGGAACAAAAGCTGCGCAACGACTAGATTGGCCATATGATCTTCTACCTGACCGGTCAGGAAGATCACACGCTCTTTCAGTAGTCGGGAATAGATGTCGTAGGAACGTTCACCACGAGAAGTCTGCTCGACCACCATAGGAACCAGCGCATCCAAAATTGGCGACATGGCGTTTTTTTCTTGGTAGCTCATAACGTTATTTCCCTAAAATAAATGGCCCGAATGAAATTACTCTCACACGGACCATTGTTAGCAGAAGATTTGAAGTAAAGTCAAATCTCTACAGTAATTTCAGCAAATTATGCAGCTGGCTGTTGGTTCATCAGATCGTTGAAGCTAACTTCTTTATCTGAAACCTGAGCTTTAGCTAGTAGCGCATCGATAGCTTGCTCTTCTAGAGCAACGTTACGCATGTTGTTCATCATCTGCTCGTTCTTCTCGTAGTAAGAAACTACTTCTGTTGGATCTTCGTAAGCAGAAGCCATTTCAGCGATGATAGCTTTAACGCGCTCTTCATCAGCTTTTAGCTCTTCAGACTTGATCACTTCACCTAGAAGTAGGCCAACAACTACGCGACGCTTCGCTTGCTCTTCGAAAAGCTCACGTGGAAGCTCAGGTGCGTTAGCAGCATCACCGCCGAAGCGCTGAGTTGCCTGCTGGCGTAGAACGTTGATTTCTTGGTCGATAAGAGCAGCAGGAACAGCGATGTCGTTCTGCTCAACTAGGCCATTTAGAACCTGATCTTTGATGCGGTTCTTAACAGCTTGCTTCAGCTCACGCTGCATGTTCTTACGAACTTCAGCTTTCAGGCCTTCAACAGAACCGTCTTCAACACCGAACTTAGCAACAAACTCTTCAGTCAACTCTGGTAGTTCCTGAGCTTCAACTTTGTGTAGTTTGATAGCGAAAGTCGCTGCTTTACCTTTTAGGTTTTCAGCGTGGTAATCTTCAGGGAAAGTCACTTCTAGAGAGAACTCTTCGCCCGCTTTCTTACCAACGATACCGTCTTCAAAACCTGGGATCATGCGGCCCTGGCCCATTGCAAGAGCGAAACCTTCAGCTTTACCGCCTTCGAATTCTTCACCGTCGATAGAGCCAGTGAAGTCGATAGTTACGCGGCTGTCAGCAGCTGCAGCGTCTTCAACGTCGCTCCAAGTTGCTTGTTGCTTGCGAAGCGTGTCTAGCATAGTGTCAACGTCTTCGTCTTTCACTTCTACCGCTGGTTTTTCAACAGTAATGTTTTCTAGACCAGCTAGCTCGATTTCTGGGAAGATTTCGAAAGACGCTTTGAATACAAGGTCTTTACCTTCAGCGATCTCAACTGGAGTGAAAGTTGGTGCGCCTGCTGGGTTGATCTTTTCTTTAACGATCGCCTCGATGTAGTGACGCTGCATCACTTCACCTAGGATGTCCTGGCGTACAGAAGCGCCGAACATACGAGCAACCATTTTAATTGGTGCTTTACCAGGACGGAAACCATCGAAACGACGATTCTTAGCAATTTTCTTCAGCTCAGCAGCAACAGCATCTTCGATGTTTGCAGCTGGAACTGTGATAGTTAGATGGCGTTCTAGACCTTCAGTGGTTTCAACGGTAACTTGCATTTTATTTAACCTCAAAACTTACTCAGTATTCTCTGAGTGATGTTGCCGATCAGTCATGCTGACGGTGGCATCCTTTCGTGTTATGGCCAGCAACCACGGCCAAACCATAACGCCTTAATTCTGTGAAGCGCGGTATTATAACGGTCCTCAGCCCTGTCGTCGAGACAGAGTGGCCGCACCGCAATCAAACCTTTCACACAAGATAGGGGCAAAAATTCCATTTACAAGGGAAAACCCCAAAAAAAACGTTTCCTTTTACGTTTTTTTGACCGTACGCGGTTTTAACTGTCTCTTTTCCCGCCTAAACGCCGAATTTTTGCCGCATAAATATCATCCAACTGGATAGTTAGAATGAACAGTGATCAGTGATGCATGGTGATGCGTAATAAATTATGTCCTTAGCCAGTGGAATTAACGATGTTCGAAGGGAAAAAGAAAGTTTGGATTGCCGGGGCAAACGGTGGATTAGGACTCGCTCTGACCGAGCATATCCTCGCTCAGGGCCATTTGGTCACAGTGTCTACACGCCATACCTCACAAGCCCTGCTGCAGTTACAGGCAAGCCATAGCACCCAAATGACCTGTGTTTTGGGTGATCTATGTCAGCAACGCTCTAACACCCAATCGCAGCTCATGGCCATTTTCGAGCAGTATGGCCTCCCAGACTGGACCATTAATGCGGCAGGACTATTACATGCTCCTCAATCAAAGCAATCACCCAAAGCCAAAATGCCGGAAAAACGCCTGTCGCAGATCACCGAATCATTTCTGGTAGACAACATCCATGCCAATGCCTACACCAATGTCGCTATTGCCCAACTTCTCGACACCCTATACAAACGTAAAGACCCTTTTCACTTCTTGTGCTTGTCCGCCATGGTCGGCTCTATCTCCGACAACGATTCAGGAGGTTGGTACAGCTACCGGATGAGCAAAGCAGCCCTAAACATGTTTGTCAAAACCCTAAGTATTGAGTGGCAAAGACGTTTTCCCCAAGCTTGTATTGCCGCAATTCACCCAGGTACAACGAATACATCACTCTCAGCACCTTTCCAGCATAATATTAATAGTGACAAGCTTTATTCACCACAGCTCTCGGCCGAGCGCATTTATCGAGTGCTATCAACCCTTACTCCTGCAGATACCGGTCAGTTTTTCCATTGGGATGGAACAACACTTCCGTGGTGAGAAGATTTGAAACTAGCTACAGACTTATACCAACCTACATAAATATTTGATCAGTCTTGCAGGTTAAAATACTTGATCAACGACTTATTCAGATTGGTATTAAGGATATAGAGCAAAAGGAAAGCCAAACTCCGGCGACAAAAAACAAACTAAAAGATTCTAAATTGCCGATGGATAGCACAAAAAACATTCGCACAACCATTATGATACCAGTTGCTTAATCATTAAAGGCATTCATTTGCAATATTGTGTACAAGGTAAGGATAAAAACAATGAGAAGGAACAAAGCGACTGTGATTGTCTCATGGCAACCCACTAACGAGCGAGAAAAACAAGCACTGAAACAATTCCTGCTTAATGAAATAGCGGGATGTAGCAGGCAACACCAAGGAGGCACAGGAAAAACAGGTTTTGATACAGGAAGATTGATTCGCTAGAAATAACAGAAATGGATATAACAGAGAAAAATAGAGGGGGAAGTGGCACGCCCTGTAGGATTCGAACCTACGACCACATCCTTAGAAGGGACGTGCTCTATCCAGCTGAGCTAAGGGCGCTTTATAAGTCATAACGTTAAGTTACCGAACGAATTATACGTCCCAACATTCGAACGTCAATGCCTTTTCCCCTATTTTCTCTGCATTTGCGCTCAACTGACTAAACATAGAGCAAATTGGATGGGCTATGGGCTATGGGCTATGGGCTATGGGCTATGGGCTATGGTGCCTTTTGATATGGTGATATAGCATTAGGCGTAT
Organism: Photobacterium sp. DNB23_23_1; assembly: GCF_052873815.1. Taxonomy (NCBI): domain Bacteria; kingdom Pseudomonadati; phylum Pseudomonadota; class Gammaproteobacteria; order Vibrionales; family Vibrionaceae; genus Photobacterium; species Photobacterium sp. DNB23_23_1. Next base: position 38,238 of record NZ_JBNNXT010000037.1, read on the forward strand.
CCATACAAATTACAAATACCCACACTGAAGCAGCAACTATTACCAAAACGTAAACAAAACCAACACGCAAACGATTGCGCTATAGATCTTCGTAACATTCTCTGCGACAATACAACAATTAGGCAGCACTCGTGCCGCTCCCCTCAAGAGTGGAATCAACGACCCGCGTTGCCCGCTTCACGTTCAATCAATTTAAGTCCAAAGGATAAACATGGCCGCTCAAATCATTGATGGGAAACTCATTTCGCAAACAGTTCGTCAAGAAGTTGCCGCCCGAGTCAAAGCGCGCCTCGATGCAGGCCTTCGTGCTCCGGGGTTAGCCGTTGTTCTGGTAGGTCAGGATCCCGCCTCGCAAATTTACGTCGGCAGCAAACGTAAAGCCTGTGATGAGGTGGGTTTTGTGTCCAAGTCCTTTGATTTTCCTGCCACAACAACGGAAACGGAATTGCTAGCTCTTATCGACGAGTTAAACAATGACAACGAAGTGGATGGTATCTTGGTCCAACTTCCTCTCCCTGCAGGCATTGATACCACCAAAGTACTTGAGAGAATAGAGCCAGAAAAAGACGTCGATGGCTTCCATCCCTACAATGTCGGACGACTATGCCAGCGTATCCCCAAGCTACGCTCGTGCACCCCGAAAGGAATCATCACCTTGCTTGAGCGCTATAATATTGCTCTTCGTGGCAAGCATGCGGTCATTGTCGGCGCGTCCAATATTGTCGGCCGTCCTATGACGCTTGAATTATTACTAGCAGGAGCGACCACCACCACTTGTCATCGCTTCACTCAAGATCTCGAAAGCCACGTTCGCCAAGCTGATATTCTGGTCGTCGCGGTGGGTAAGCCTAACTTTATTCCCGGCGATTGGGTCAAAGAAGGAGCGACAATCGTAGATGTTGGCATCAACCGCTTGGACAATGGCAAGCTAGCCGGTGATGTTGAGTATGATATTGCCCGTGCGCGAGCCCGCCATATCACCCCAGTACCGGGTGGCGTTGGCCCAATGACAGTGGCGACCTTGATTGAGAATACACTGCTTGCCTGTGAGCAGTATCACGAGAAGTGATTTAGTGGCGATTGGAAATTTACCAAGGTAAAGATTCACTTCAACAGTATTATTGCCTTTACGAAAAAGCAGGAGCAATATGCTCCTGCTTTTGATCTTTCCTAAAGCCTGTGGCCCCTAGCCTTTAGCCCCAAGTCGTTCCTTCAAGAACGCTGTAAAGTCTTCACCAAGAGATTCATGACGCATACCGTATTCAACAAATGCCTGCATATAGCCTAGCTTGCTGCCGCAGTCATGGCTCTTACCCGACATATGGAAAGCATTTACTTGCTGATCTTCCATCAACATATCGATCGCATCTGTCAACTGAATCTCATCACCTGCACCGATAGGCGTACGCGCTAACAAAGACCAAATTTCAGCGGGTAGCACATAGCGGCCAACAATGGCCAAGTTAGATGGCGCATCTTCAAGAGCTGGCTTTTCTACCACTTTTGTCATCGCCGCCGTTTCACCCGGTTTCAGTGCTGTACCATTGATGTCAGCCACACCGTAGTTAGAAACCTCAGACATAGGTACCGGCTCAACCATAACCTGGCTGATCTGGGTATCATTAAACGCATTGACCATGGCTGCCATATTTTCACGGCGAAGATCACTAGCAACGTCATCCAAAATAACATCTGGCAGCACAACAGCAAATGGCTCATCACCAACCAAAGGGCGGGCACAAAGAACTGCATGACCTAGGCCTTTCGCCTGCCCCTGGCGCACATGCATAATAGTGACATCTCTCGGGCAAATCTGTTGTACTTCATCCAACAGCTGACGTTTAACACGCTTTTCAAGCGTCGCTTCAAGCTCGAAAGAGGTATCGAAATGGTTTTCGATTGAATTCTTCGATGAGTGGGTAACCAATACAATTTCTTTGATACCAGCTGCCACACATTCGTTCACCACATACTGGATCAGCGGCTTATCAACAATCGGCAGCATTTCCTTCGGGATCGCCTTGGTTGCCGGAAGCATCCGGGTCCCCAAACCAGCAACGGGGATAACCGCTTTACGTACAGGGGAAGATGTAGACATATTTTATTCCATTTAAAATTATTCAAGCCACTATAACAAAATCACTGCAAACGAATCCAACCTTGTAATAAGAGTGGATTACTTTTTCACCAGATCTTCATTCTGTACACTGACCTTGACCGGTTTACCCAGTAGTTGAATCATCATAAATGAGCGCTTTTCACCGTCAGGTTCTTGATAAATAGCCTCAATCCCTTTGAACTGGCCTTGTGTCAGCTTAAGTGATTCACCCGGCTTCGGAAGGGCTGATAATTTTGTTTGTTGTTCTTCAGAGTCTTCATTAATCATCAAGCTATAGATAAGGTCCGGGTTTACAGTCTGTGGCCTCGCGCCTTGACGAATAAAATCAGCAACACCACGAGTAGATCGTACTGTGGTATAACTGATATTTTCTGGGTCAAAATAGACAAACATATAGCTCGGGAACAGGGGCTCAAAAGTAGTCATCCGTTTTCCACGAACTATTTTCTCCACTGTCACTTGAGGGTAGTAACACTCAACACCTTGACGATCAAGATTGATCACCGCACGTTCCTGTTCACTGCGCTTGCAATATAGTAAGTACCAATCTTTCATAGCAATCTCAGTCAGTTAATCCTCTTGCATTCATTAATTATACCTAAGCCACTCTCACCGACAATGTTTTGCCTATCTGCAAGGCCAATATGTCAGCACTTCACCTCCCAAGTGCATAACCAGCCAAATATGTAACAACCATTAACAGAAAACTGCTGCGACATTAAAACCCATAGAAAAGATCTAGTTTGGATGAAAACACCACAAAATCACTTGCAGAAAGAATTTTATTTATAGCATGTATAGTAAATCTGAAATTTCAATTTTGAGCAAATAGCAAACAACTGCCTATTAATCAAAATGTTACATTGTTTTTGTTTTGTATTCATTCTGTAACGATTTGCAGTTTAATAATTTGTCATTTATAACAGGGGCGACATTAGCAAACACAAAATCAATTAAATTTAGAGAATAATTATGAGCAATCTTAACAGTGGCACGTTGTTAGGCCACCCTAAAGGTTTGTTCTTACTGTTTGGAACCGAACTGTGGGAACGTTTTTCTTACTATGCAATGCGTGCCATTCTGGTGCTTTACCTCACCGACAAAACCATCAATGGTGGTCTTGGCTGGTCGACACAAGACGCCCTTAACCTTTATGGTATTTATACTGGCTTGGTTTATATCACCCCGCTTATTGGTGGTTATATTGCCGATAACTTCCTTGGCCAGCGCCGCTCAATAATCATTGGTGGTATCTTGATGGCCCTAGGCCAGTTTACCCTTGCACTACCAAACAGCATGGTCGACCCACATTCTGTGACAGCCTTTTATCTCGGCCTTGGCTTGCTGATCATTGGTAATGGTATGTTTAAGCCGAACATTTCAACCATGGTGGGCGATCTCTACCAAGACGGTGATAACCGTCGTGACGGTGCGTTCACTATCTTCTACATGGGTATCAACCTTGGCTCATTGCTAGCCGGTATTATTGCGGGTACCGCGTCTGCCGCTTACGGCTGGAAAGCTGGTTTCCTGACAGCAGGTATCGGTATGCTGATCAGCCTGGTAACTCAGATGATTTTTGCCGAGCGCCTACTGGGTGATATCGGCAAAGAGCCAGCGGCAAAACGTGCAGCAGCGATGAACAAGTCAGGTAAACAAGAGCCATTGACCAAGCAGGAAAAAGATCGTCTGAAAGTTATCATGATCATGGGTCTGTTCGTGGTTATCTTCTGGGCAGGCTTCGAGCAAGCCGGTGGCCTGATGAACATCTTCTCGCAACAATACACCGACCGTATGATCGGTAGCTTTGAAGTACCTGCAGCCTGGTTCCAGTCTCTAAACCCATTCTTTGTTATCACCCTCGCACCACTTATTGCGTCTATCTGGGTGAAAATGGGCCCTAAAGAGCCAAGCTCTCCAGTCAAGTTTGCTATGGGCCTTTTCTTCCTAGCAGCAGGCTTTGTTTGCATGATGGGCGCTGTGATGCAGCAAGGTGGCGATATCACTGTGAAGACATCCATGTTCTGGCTAGTCGCGGCATACTTCTTCCATACCTTGGGTGAGCTTTGCCTGTCGCCAATCGGTCTATCAATGGTCACTAAGCTGGCTCCACTACGTCTTGCTTCTTTGATGATGGGAGCATGGTTCGGCTTCAACGCTATCGCTAACTATGTGGCAGGTATCATTGGTGCCCACGTTGGTGAAGCGGGTCCTATGGCTATCTTTAGTGGTATTGCTATTGCTGCAACCGTTGCTGGTGTCCTTCTTCTACTATGCTCTAACCAACTGATCCGCTGGATGCACGGTGCAGAAGGTAAAGTTATTGAAGAAGAGATGGAGCCTCAGCCAGTAGAGGCGTAATTTCTTCGCAACAAGCTGTTTATCATAAAGAGCAACATACAATAAACGGAGAGCCATGGCTCTCCGTTTTCATATGATGGTTATGGCAGCGACATCCAATTAATTTTGAGGTACTTGGTTGAACAAAATTAGTTCTTGGTTTTTCTCTTGAAGGTTAAGCTAAAGCTGGCCGAGCCTGTTTCGCTTAGTGACAGCCGCCCGCCAGAGTCTGAAAGCTTGAGGCTCACACTATCATTGCTACTCGCTTGGTTACCCAACCATGGCTGGGCTGTCACAACTTGTTCCCCGTCGCTGGTTTGCAGCCGTGCAGAGAGGCCCGCTGACGCAATGTTCAACGTTCTATCTGTTACATCAAAAATACCAAAAATAGCCTTTATCGGAGAGGCATAGCCGGAGTGGCGCATCCCTTTTTCAATTAGCTTAATGAGCCCTGAGATAGAGCTTTGATCGCCCATTCGGGTACGTAAATAATCATTAAAGAAGGCTCGTATCAACAACGTTGTTGCCGTACCGTTGTCGCCCCCCGTTGCCGAGTCGACCAAATAAAACGCCAAACGGCCATCTATCAGCCAGGTATAATCGAGTAAAACAGGCTGAACATCGGTTGCCTGCAATATACAATAATTCAATTGCCAATCTCCGAGTGAAGACTGTGTTTCAGGCATCAGCCCGATCAGCAACTCCCGAGCGGCTCTCGGGTTAACCTTAAGCTCTTCAATGTGCCACTCAAGCTCTTCATCAACGACGGTTTCTTCTTCAATGTTTACCCACTGGCTAGAAAAGCCAAGATTTTCCGTCACGGAATCTTCCGATTTAAGTACCGACATAATCGCTGATTTAAGCACCATGATGTTATCGAGCGGTTTAATGAGAAAATCCTTCACCCCATGACGCAAAGCTGCTGCCACATCCGACATATCCCCGGTACCGGAGATAACGATGATGGGTACCATCGGATAATGTAGGGAGACCTCCTCAACAAACTCCATCCCCGTCAATATTGGCATGGCTAAATCACATAGCAAAATGTCAGGCATATCATTTCGTAATGCCTGTAGCCCCTCCAAGCCATTTTCCGCCTCACGCACTCGGCAGCCCTGGCTGATAAGAAAGCCAGAAAGCATGGTTCTAAATACTGGATCATCTTCGACGATCAGAACGTCTTTATCTTCAAGCAAAGCCTGCTCCCTGACTGAAGAATGGTAATGGTGCTTGATACCTCGTGTGCCGCCTTGCTGGGAATGTGTACTCATGACAACGCTAACCACAGGCTTGACTAACCTATCAAAAGCATAGGTCGAAATCCGCAGATCGTCAGGGGATTAATACGTTCTGTGACGAAAATATTGGAAATTGTTAACAGTATCAAAATTTAAATTTATCAATTACTAAGATTTGTCCCTAAAGTAACCTCAAGTGGCTTGAAGATAGCTGAAAGAAAAATACCCGTTATCTTGATTTACAGCAAAAGTTGCCTTGAAAGCGTCATCTTTTAATATGTTTTGTTATACAATTCCCCATTATAAGTTTTCAGTGTTGTAAAGTTATGAAGCTTGACGATTTAAATTTATTCCGCATGGTTGTGGAAAATGGCAGTTACACAGCGACGTCTCGTAAGACCCAGGTGCCCGTTGCCACCCTGACCCGGCGTATCCAAGCACTTGAAGAGTGTTTGAGTATCCGCCTACTAAACCGTCATGCAAGGAAGCTATCACTGACCGAAGCCGGACAAAAATTTTACGATGAATGCAGCCCGTTGCTACAGAGTTTGGTCGATACGGCCGAGCATGTCAGCGAAGAGTGCAAAGGAGCAGCTGGTAGGCTAAAGATTGCCGCCCCGTCAAACCTGACCAAGGTAATGCTACAGCCTTTGCTCAATGCCTTCATGCAAGAGCATCCAGCGATCCATATCCAGCTGATGATGAGCAATGATCCAGAAGTTCTCGACCCAACAGATTGGGATGTCATTTTCCGGGTCGGTCCACAGCGCGACTCCACCTTGATTGCACGAAAAATCAATGCGGTGAAAGACATTTTGGTCGCCAGCCCAAATTACCTTAACCACAACTCCGAACCCAAGCACGCTCAAGATCTACATCAGCACCCATTACTAAAGGGTAAACCGCTGCTGCGTTGGCGCCTGACCAACTGTGATGGTGAGACTGTGACAGTGTCAGATCGTGGCCGTTATGAAGCTAACGAACTCAATGTTGTGCGCAAGGCCTGTATGGCAGGACTAGGGATTACCCTAATGCCAGACGTGATGCTGGAGAAATACATCTCCTCCGGCGAGTTAGTACAAATCCTCGAAAACTGGTCATCGAACCAGCGTGATGTATACCTGATGTATAACCACCGCGATTATCAGCCAGAGAAACTGCGGATTTTCATTGAGTTTGCCAGCGAGTACTTCAAACTCTAGATTCTCAGCCGTAAAAACCACCTTCCCGTATCAGCTTATTATGCGGGAAGGGAGCACTCCTCCAATCCCCCCTTCTTCATTCTAGATACCCACATAGTGGATAAATTCCCATAAGATGCCGCACTTCCTTGCGAAGTGTTTCAACCCCGACTAAATGTTAATAGTACTGGCACGAAAGCCTTCCTGAATTTGTGTTTATACCAATCTGGATAAGTAGTTGATCTATAGATTGCACAGGAAAAATTGTTGTTATCAAGGCGGAGGTTGCAGTAACTAGTGGCTCTAATTACAAAACCTCTAACGCAGCTAACAGCGATTTTAACCAGCAAGATTAATCAAATACTTATGTAGGTTGGGTATTATTGGTAGGCAAAGCCATAACTAGCAAGAAGAGCACCCATAGCACGAGATGAACTGACGCTGTGTTCTTCGATAACCGACGAAAATAAGCACGACTCGATGAGGAAGCGTTATGATTCTGGGACATTTATTCGGTTTGTACACCCACCCCAAGCAAGAGTGGCGGGCAATTGACAAGGAACATGAAGGGGTCCAAAGCAGTTTAAGCCATATCTTACTGGTTGCCTTACTGCCACCAGCGTTTGCCTTCATCTCCAGCGTCTTTATTGGTTGGCGTATCGGTGTTGGTTCACCTATTTACCTAACCCAAAGCAGCGCGTTGGCAATGTCGGTAGCCATGTATTTTGCCCTAATCGCCGGGGTCTTTGCCCTCGCCTATCTCACCTACTGGATGAGCCATACCTTTGGCTCCACGCCGACATACACACAAGCACTTGAGCTGGCAGCTTATACGGCAACACCACTTTTCATGGTCAGCATCGCGGCGATTTATCCGCAAGTTTGGTTCTTGATGATTGCCGGCCTTGTTGGGATCGCATACTCGGTCTACTTACTGTATACCGGCGTCCCTATCCTGATGCACATTCCTGAAGAACGAGGGTTTATTTATGCCAGCTCTATCGTGACATGCGGGCTGGTGCTATTGGTATCCATTATCGCAGGCTCGGTGATTTTGTGGAACTTGGGCATAGGGCCACAGTTTAGTCATTAGGCTAGAGGCTAGAGGCTAGTAACTCTTACAACAAGATTAAAATTCACTCGTTATACCTTTTGATTCAGAGACAAAAAAGCGAGAGCACGTTGCTCTCGCTTTTGTTTTATCTCTTCCTAGAGCCCGTGCCGATAGCCGCTCTCGCCTGCCTATTACACCCCTTCGTTGTGCAACTCTAGGTTCGCCAAGTCCTGTTGGATTTCACGCTGTATTTTCGAATCTTCACTGCGCAGTGATTCCAGGTAATCCAAATACGACTGATTAATATCACCCGTTACATAAGAGCCACTGAATACAGATGTTTCGAATTTTTGGATCTCAGGATTGCCTTCGGCTACGGCATCAACCAGATCTTGCAGATCTTGGAAGATCAAGCCGTCAGCGCCGATCATCTTGCTGATCTCATCCACTTCACGACCATGAGCAATCAGCTCGTTTGCCGTTGGCATATCGATACCGTAAACGTTCGGGAAGCGTACCTCAGGGGCAGCAGAAGCCAAGTAAACCTTGCGAGCACCAGCTTCACGGGCCATTTCGATAATCTGCTCTGATGTTGTTCCGCGGACAATCGAATCGTCCACCAGCAGTACACTCTTGCCCTTGAACTCAGAGCGGATAGCATTAAGCTTACGGCGCACCGATTTACGGCGCATTTGCTGGCCTGGCATAATGAAAGTACGGCCCACATAGCGGTTTTTCACAAAGCCCTGACGGTATGGCTTGTCTAGCGTACGAGCAATTTCCAATGCACTATCACAAGATGTTTCAGGGATTGGGATAACGACATCGATATCTACATCAGCCCACTCGCGCTTGATCTTCTCACCCAGTTTCTGGCCCATGCAAACGCGTGCGCTGTATACCGATACCTTATCGATAAACGAATCAGGACGTGCAAAGTAAACGAATTCAAACACACAAGGGTTTAAGGTTGGGTTATCAGCACACTGCTGGGTAAACAGTTGGCCATCAAAGGTCACGTAAACGGCTTCACCCGGCGCAACGTCACGCATGAAGTCAAAACCAACCGCATCCAATGCAACAGATTCTGAGGCAACCATGTATTCAACCTGGCCTTCAATTTCACGTTTACCCAGACACAACGGACGAATACCATACGGGTCGCGAAAAGCGATCATACCGTGGCCAATCACCATAGAAACGACGGCATAAGCACCTTTAACCATGCGGTGCACTTCGCCAACCGCATCAAAGATTTCTTCAGGCGTAATTGGATAGGTTTGAGCACTTTCCAGCTGGTTTGCCAATACGTTCAGCAAAATTTCAGAGTCAGACGTTGTATTGACGTGACGACGTGCTTTTTCGAACAACTGCTCTTTGATTTCGGCTGCGTTGGTCAGGTTACCATTGTGAGCCAGTGAAATACCGTAAGGTGAATTAACATAGAATGGCTGGGCTTCTGAGGCGCTAGAGCTACCTGCAGTCGGATAGCGCACATGGCCGATCCCTACATTACCCTGCAAACGTTGCATGTGCTTGGCTTCAAACACATCACGGACCAGACCGTTCGCTTTACGCAGACGAAAACGATTGCTTTCTAAGGTAACAATACCAGCCGCATCTTGGCCGCGGTGTTGCAACACGGTCAATGCATCATAAATAGACTGGTTAACCGGGGTTGAACCCACGATTCCGACAATACCACACATGTCCTAAATCCTCGTCACGCTTTAATTGAATTTCAGCGGGTATTCGACTGTGTCAAATACCCGCTGAAAGCTTTTCCATTGGGTATCAGTACACTAAGACACTGAACCCGTTACATTCCACACCGTTCGCTAAAGTGCGCCCGGTAAAAAGCTTGATGTGTCCTTCAAGTACGTGAAGAACCATTCAATCACCACACCAAACTGGGGGATCAACTGGGACTGTAACCACCAGTCTGAATCTGCAAACCCCGTAAAGGCGTCGATGAAGAACAGTACCGCGGCAACAATCAATACGCCGCGTATCCCTCCGAACACTATGCCCAGTACCCGATCTGTCCCTGACAGACCTGTTTTCTGTACCAGTTGTCCAATCACATAGTTCACTACTGCGCCGACTATCAGCGTGGCAATGAACAAGGCAGCGATTGCGCTGCCGTTACGAAGCATCTCGTCGTCAATGTTAGTGAAGTAAGCCGCCAGCTGAGTATAAAAATTGCTTGCGACAAAAAAGGCTGCAAACCATATCACTAACGAAAGTGCTTCCTTGACAAAACCTCGGATCACACTAATCAGAGCCGAGAAGCCTATTACGCCTAAAATTACGTAATCAATCCAGATCATCATTGGTTGTATTCATTTTGTTGATGCGTATTCTAACAGAAAAAATGAGAACGCAAACGTTTACCTAAGGGTTAAGTGGATTAAATCTGACCAATCGGCCTTTTAATCCGGTCAATTCTTCCAATTTCTTGATGTCAGCCGAAAGCTTCTGCTTCGACACATCAGGACCAACAACAACTCTGGCAAGAGCGCCTTGTTGCGGCTGCTTTGGAAAGACATGCGCTTGATAACCCGCCTTGCGAAGACGCTCAACCAACTGGTTGGCGTTATCAAAATTGCGGAAAACCCCCAATTGCACCACCCAAGCAGTGTCTTGATTACCCACTTGAGGCTCAGTAACTGGCTGAGGTTCAACCTTCAATGGTTGATTAACCGCCTCGATAGCCTCCGCTGTCACTTCTTCCGACTTCGGCTCATCTATCACGACTGTTACGGGTTCTGGAGGTAAATCCACCTCTGCAAACTCCGGAGCAGGGATCGTTTCATACTCTACTTCAGCGGTGGTTTCAGGCTGTAGCGGAATACTGGCAAATTGCTCTTGGTAATGCTGTTTTTTGCCGTCGAACAAATCGGGAAGGAATATCACTCCGATTGCCACCAAAATGATTGTCCCGACCAACCGGCTCTGAAATTTACTTGCCACTGTTACTCCTGGTTCTTTGCTTCAATGTGACTGGTTATCTGACCTACAGTGTAAAAGGAGCCAAATACAATTACCATATCGTCAGCCTGAGCCTGTGTCAGCGCTTTGTCATAAGCGGCCTCAGGCGTTTGGTATGTATCGGTTCCCGATGGTAAATAAGCGAGGATCTCTTCGGCTGTCGCCGCTCTCGGGCCTGTCAGCGAGGCCGGATACCAACAATCAACCACTTCTTTCATCTCAGCAATGGTAGCAGCAATATCTTTGTCGTGAAGCATCGCCACTACGGCATGCAGCTGTCTCTTGCCGAGCTTGTTCTTAATGCCCTCTAGCTGCGCGGTAAAATACTGTGCCGAATGTGGATTATGAGCCACATCCATGATCACCAAAGGCTGCTCTGACACTGTCTGCATCCGTCCCGGCAACGTCGCGTCCGCCAACCCCTCAATGACGTTTTCATCAGTGATGTTGAGCTCAGCAACGGCCAGTGCCATCAATGCTGTTGCCGCATTGGGAAGAGGTAGCGATGGAAGCGGAAGTTGGTCTAATGTAAAGGAACCGCTTTGCCAGTTCCAATGATCAGCTTCGACACTGTACTCGAACTGGTAACCAACCTGAAACAGCTTGGCGCCGATATCATCGGCATGAGCTGGTACGGTTGCCGGGGGGTTTGGTTGACCACAGACCGCTGGCTTGCCGCCACGGAAAATACCGGCCTTTTCGTAACCGATAACATTGATGTCATCACCTAACCAGTCAACATGATCAACCGCCAAGCTGGTGATCACCGATACATCATGATCAACAATATTCGTGGCATCCAAACGACCGCCAAGTCCTACCTCTAGTAAAACGACATCAACCTGGCGAGACTTGAATAACTGCAGGGCAGCTAAAGTGCCAAACTCAAACAAGCTCAAGCTGGTTTCACCACGCAGCTGTTCAATTGAAGAGAAGGCTTCACTATGGGCACTGTCTGGAAGTTCAACACCGTTGATGCGGACCCGCTCGTTATAACGCACAAGGTGAGGAGAGCTGTATACCCCAACACGATAACCGGCCTTAAGCAGGATCGCTTCCATCATGGCACAGGTCGACCCCTTGCCATTGGTCCCCGCGACAGTGATCACGCAAGGAGCAGGCTTAATTAGCTCGGCTTTCTTAGCCACCGCCTGGGCACGATCAAGGCCAAGGTCAATGGCACTGGTGTGAAGTTGTTCAAGATAAGTCAGCCATGAGGCCAAAGAGGAGTTTGCTTGAGGTGCTGTCAGTCCGGACATCATATTTCATTTCGCTATAACAATATGAGCCCTAATTTACCATTGAACGCGGCCAGACCAAACCGCAATGTATTGATTCTTGATAGTTAGGGGCTTATACAAAAACAAAACGGGGCCTAAGCCCCGTTTTCTGTCAATATTAGCAAGCGATACGCTTACTTTTTTGCTTGCTCGTTCTGCTCTTCAGCTGGCTCTTCTACCTCTTTTACCGGCTGCTCGACAGGGACAGGTACCACCATCGGTGATTCAACCTGAGTCAGCTTGGCAACTATGCCGCCGATACGCTGGCGCATTTCACGACGGTCAACAATCATGTCAATCGCACCATGATCAAGCAGGAACTCACTGCGCTGGAAGCCTTCAGGAAGCTTCTCACGCACCGTTTGCTCAATAACACGCTGACCGGCAAAGCCAATAAGGGCTTTTGGCTCACCGATATTAATATCACCCAGCATCGCCAAACTTGCCGACACACCACCCATTGTCGGGTCAGTCAGTACCGAAATGAAAGGCAAGCCTTCATTAGATAGGCGCTCAAGCGCAGCACTGGTTTTTGCCATCTGCATCAGCGACATCAGCGCTTCTTGCATGCGGGCACCACCACTGGCAGAAAAACATACCAAACCACAGTTATTGGCAATCGCCTCGTCAACAGCGTGAACGAACTTGGCGCCGACGACAGAGCCCATGGAGCCGCCCATGAAAGAGAATTCAAATGCACAGGCAACCAACGGCTGGCCTAGCAAGGTTCCTTTCTTCACGACCAGTGCATCTTTCTCGCCACTCGCTTTCTGAGCAGAAGATAGACGGTCTTTATATTTCTTGGAATCACGGAACTTAAGCTTATCTTTTGGCTCAAGCTCAGCGGCAATTTCAACCTGCCCTTCTTCATCCAGGAATGTTTCCAAGCGACGACGCGCTTTCATGCGCATGTGATGGTCACATTTAGGGCAAACTTCCAAGTTACGTTCTAGATCGGCGTGATAAAGCACTTGTTCGCAAGAAGTACATTTGGTCCACACCCCTTCAGGGATAGACGCTTTGCGAGAAGAAACAATATTGCTTTTAGTAAGGATCTTTTCCAGCCAGCTCATGAATGACCTTTTATCTTTTATTTCCCTGCCCTTAGGGTCTTTGCAGCAGAGAATACAAATTCGTTAATTTACCAAGGTGGAATTAAAGCACAAACTCGTCTAACTGTAGATAAAAAACTGGTACTACAAGTTAGCCCGAGGCAGATATGACCGTTACCTAACAGATTAATCGGGTAAAAACAGCGGTCCGACCGGTACTTTCGGCAAGTCATGCTCTTGAGGGTAGTCAACATCCACCAAGTACAAACCTTCCGCTTTTGCCGTTGCTCCTGCCAAAGTACGATTTTTCTGGGCCAGCAACCACTGGATCCATTCCGGCTTTTCTTCGCCTCGGCCGACTTTAATCAGGCTACCAGTTATGTTGCGAACCATATGATGAACAAAGGCATTAGCCTTGATATCAATGATCACAAAGTTACCCTGACGCGACACGTTCAAGTGCATTAGGTTACGCCATGGGCTACGAGATTGACAATACACAGCACGGAAGGATGTGAAGTCATTCTCACCCAACAAGTATTGACCCGCTTCGTGCATCGCCTTTTCATCGAGTTCACCGTGATAATGGCTCACACCTTTGGCTAAAATTGCAGGACGCAAAGCATGATTATAAATAATATAGCGGTAACGACGTGCCGTCGCCGTAAAACGGGCGTGGAACTCGTCATCTACAACCTTGGCCCAACGAACCGCAATATCTTTAGGTAAGTGGGCATTCACCCCCATGGTCCACGCAGCCATTTTACGGTCAACGTCAACATCAAAGTGAACCACCTGACCGGTGCCATGAACCCCAGCATCAGTCCGTCCCGCACACTGCACCTCAATCGGCTTATTGGCAATCTTGCTCAGCGCCTTTTCCAAGCGCTCTTGGACACTGTCTACGTCACGCTGGCGTTGCCAACCGTAGTATTTCGCACCGTCGTACTCAATACCTAAAGCTATTCGCATAATATTCTTCGTCTTGCTGGCGGCCAAAGGCCGATTTTCAAATTAAGGGGGGATTATAACAAAACGATGGGCGATGGGCGATGGGCGATGGGCGATGGGCGATGGGCGATGGGCGATGGGCGATGGGCGATGGGCGATGG
>NZ_JBNNXT010000038.1:0-51321 GCF_052873815.1 Photobacterium sp. DNB23_23_1
AATGGGTGTCCGGATTAAAACGGAATGACTGTCCGGATAATGCCGGAATAGGTGTCCGGTTTGCTCCGGCGCATGCATTTATGCAATACAGAGATACAGCTCATGACGTATTGTTGAAGCGGCCAATCGGCCGCTTCATTTTTCACCGACCACATCCCCCAATATTTTCCTTCCATTCTTCAACTGCAGATCGTAACCACCGCAGCGGGGAACCCGCGGTTTTGTCGCCACTTGTAGATCGTGGCTTTGCTGCTGATGTGGAACATAGCTAACACTTCCTTGTGGCTGATCAGTTGTGGTGATGACTGCTCATCTAAGGTTGCGATTGGTTGTGATTGTTCGGGCGATTTGCTCAATGAGCCGACAAGTCGTGAACCTCGTTATTTGAAAGTGGTCGTACGGCCGGCGCTGATCACTTTGGGTATTCAAATTGACCAAGAGATGGTTAGGCTACCTAAAAGCGGGTACTTTTCGACGCCCTTGCTGGGGTCAAGCTGAAATAATAAGAGGAGAAAGGTGAGCATTTCTTCTCTAAGCTAGCTTCACTTAACCCAAAGGTACTTGCAAACCCGAATTTCTGGATTAAGTGAAGGGCGATATCGCGAGAGCAGTAGAGTTAAAACGACGGCTGAAACTTCGCTAGCGCAGAGTCCATCGCTGTCATTACCGCTTGGACTTTTTTATCGTTCAATGCGTCAGGGTGCGGCTGTCCGAACTGGCCGATATCATTATCGAAGTAAAGGCCGTGGGCATTCGCAAATTCATCAGACAGTGCACCGCGCACCAGAATATCTGCCCCGACACTAAGATCACTTCCAGCTATACCAAATGCACTTTTCACCATCTTACTGCCAAGTAGCGATTTTGGGTTGACCGACGCTATCATTGGACCACTTTCTTTCATGGCAAGCCCCATATTGCGAGACCACATGGTAATCGCCAGTTTACTTTGTGCATAGGCGTCACCGTCGGAGAGAGGCGTATTGCCTGCCAGTGCGTCTAAATCAACGCTTGATTGTGCGGCAGAAGACAGGTTGATCACTCGTCCTGTACTGCCCAGCTGCGGCAATAAAGCCTTGGTTAGGAGGTACGGTGCAAAGGTATTCACAGCGAAACGGACATCAAACCTATCTCCTGTTTTTGACTCTGGGGAGTTCCATACTCCAGCGTTATTAATGAGGACATCCAGTTTGGCATGTTGGGCAGAAACCTCGGCGGCAAGTTTATAGGCATCAGACATCTTTGACAGATCTGCGACATAACTTTCAACCTTTCCGTTACCTTGTAACTGACTGAGCTGGTTTTCTACGTCTTTCAACTTTGCTGGATTACGGCCATGCAGAAGTACATGATGACCTTGCGATAGAAGCATTTTTGCTGTTTCGAACCCGATGCCGTCGGTTGAGCCAGTAACAAGAATGACTTTTTGCATTGCTGTATTCCTTGATGAGGTAATCATAACGGTATGAATGATAGCAGTTTAAGTAAAGTTGATAATTGGATAGTTGAACGAAACAGTTTAAATAAAATATTGATAATTGCGCTTAAATTGACACCGCTGTGTCGCTTTCAATAGCAGTAAGAACATCTGCGGAACCATCATGTTTGATTAGCAAGTTGTTTAGAATCGATAGAGTCGCCGACACTGAACAAGCTCACAGAAGCATCGTAAAAATCGGCATCACTGTCGTCATAAAACCAAACCATTGTTCCGTTTACTTTTCAAATCAGCACGTTAACTAATGGGGGACGTGGATTTAAGGGATCCGGTATTTAGGTTAATAGGTTCATTAGTTTGTTTTTGTAGTTTCTCTATTAATACATCCCGTTTGAAAGGCTTTGGCAGGTAATCATCCATTCCGCTGTCGAAACACTGCTGTATATCGTCATCAAGAATAGAGGCGGTTAGGGCAATAATATGAGACCTATCCAGAGTCTGCTGTTGTTCCCAAGCCCTGATAGCCAGAGTCGCTTCGAACCCGTTAAGCACCGGCATCATACAATCCATCAATATCAGGCCGATTTGTTGATGATGCTGCTTGTAGAGGGTAACGGCTTCTTGACCGTTATTGGCAATCAAGTATTCATAACCTGCACGTTTTAAGTTAATACACACAACTTGCTGGTTAATCTTATTGTCTTCGACAATCAAGATAGTTTGCTTCTTGGCTGCTATATCGGTTTTAGTACAAGTGTCAGCGTGGGATGATTGAGGCTGTTTCTTGTTATCATGAGTGCCAATAGAGAAAGCTTGTTTCAGTTTATTATTCAATCGCATACCGAATAATGGAGCGGTTGCTAAGGCAACAACATTGTTGGCAATGCCATCAATGACCTCATGATTTTTGCGCACATAAATGATCTTGTAAGGATTAAGTTGGTTTGCAGCAATCGGCAGTGAACTCGGCTCGTCAATAATCACAACGGTAGAGGCGCTGTCCGCGTTGAGCATTTCATCAACTGTGTGACAAAGAGTTAGCTGATAACCGAATCGCTTTATTTCTGAGACCAACAAATTGTTATGGTTTGATGCCAAGTAATATACCGGTAAGCTTGGTACTGGGCTCGTGGTCTGGTCATCATTATGAAAAGTCAGGGTAAAAGAAAATGTACTGCCTACCTGCTTTTGGGAGACTAACTGGATTTCACCGCCCATCATTTCAATGATTTTTGCAGAGATAGCCAAGCCTAGACCTGTCCCTCCATATTGCGAGGAAGTATGGCTTGTCTCTTGTCGAAACTCTTCAAAGATGTGGGCTTGCTTATCGCTGTCTATACCGATCCCTGTGTCGCTAACTGAAAAGAAAACCTGAGTGTGTTCTAAAGAGCAATGAACCTGTTTGGCGGTAAAAGTAATCGATCCTGATTCTGTGAACTTGATAGAGTTAGATGCAAGGTTCATCAATACCTGGCGAATTTTTTGCTCATCGGCTTTGATATAGTCGGGGAGGGCCGAGTCTAAGTCGACCACCAAGTCTATTTTCTTTTGCTGGGCTTTCGGGGCAATAAGTGCAGCTGTATCAAAGATGACCTCTTTGAGTGCACATGTATGGGGTGCAATTTCAAGGTGGCCAGATTCAATTTTGGATAAATCGAGAATATCGTTTATGAGCATCAGCAAAGTCTGGGAAGATGCGTTGATGGTCGAGAGGTAGTCGCTTTGCACAGCGCTGAGTTTGGAGTCTGATAGTATTTCTGTCATTCCTAGAATGCCGTTTAGCGGCGTGCGGATTTCATGAGACATGTTGGCCAGGAAAGCACTTTTAGCTTTGTTGGCTTGTTTCTCTTGCTCGCGCGCTGTTATTAGGGCTTGTTCAAGCTTATTGGTTTGTCTTATTACGTACAGTAGAACAAATATAATAGCGAGGCATAGCCCGAGCGCGACCGCGTTTTTATAGGTTTCATATTTGCCCATTGCCAGTTCTATTTGTTTTGGCGCTTCTGTAAACAGGATATTGAGGGTGAACTCTAATGAATGGATAGTACTGCGCAGCTCACCATGCATTCCATCGTTATGGGAATAGCCAAGTGTTTTATAGCTGCGTTGTAATGTATAAAACGCGCCCTTGAATCTATCAAAGTTGTTGGCTGATGAACTCAATTTGGGGGACGCCGCGATAGCAGTTCCTATTTCTTCTAGATTTTGGTCGATGAGGGGGAGCAACTGAGGGTCAAAATCATTGAAAAACTTATACATTAAATCTTTGGTTGTGAGAGTGAGCGTATCAACCTCTGGTGAATTGGCAGCAATTAATGCGTGCTCGAAAGTTAGGGCACTATCTTTTAATCGATCAATTAAGCTCTTCGCTCCTTCTTCACCGAAAATATCGAGAACAGTATGGCTCATGATATTAAATTGTTGGTAATAGCTATCAATACTATCTAGTGCCTGTTCCCCTTGATAATGGGTTGCAATAGCATGCTTATCGATAGCATGGTTGATTTTAGATATTTGAGCCTTGAGATTTAAATAGGTGTCTTGCATCTTCGTTAAGTATTTTTCATCGACTCGTGCAAGGTAGTCTTTTTCATGACGGCGCATCATGAGCATGCCATTAGAGGCTTCTAATATCGTGTGTTGTAAAGATTGGAGTTCGGTCTGTTTTTTTTGGAGTAGATGGTCGGTGACGAAAAAAACAAAGAGAAGAGAGAAAGTGACTGCAGCCCCAGCGATGAGAAGACGATGAATAGACTGTGTTTGATAAGTGCGATGTACTGCCATATATATAAATCTCGTGAAACAAAAGCATTTATTCCCAGTGTACGGCGAAAGGAAAGTAAAAGGGCGCTTCTTAATCTTAGAGATTCAATTTATTTCAAAATTGTTACACAGAACAGCTTTTGATAGGGGAGAAAAAGGGTGTTACTGATGAGGGAGGCAGGAAAGAAAAAAGGGCACCCGAGGGCACCCTTTTGGAATTCTTCACGTTAACGCAATTAGATGCGCTCAACGTTAGCAGCTTGAGGACCTTTCTGACCTTGTTCAATGTCGAAAGATACTTTTTGGCCTTCAGCTAGAGATTTGAAGCCTTCACCAGCGATAGCACGGAAGTGAACGAATACGTCAGCACCGCCGTTGTCTTGAGTGATGAAACCAAAACCTTTCTCGTCGTTAAACCATTTAACGATACCAGTTGCTTTAGACATGGAATGTCTCCTGAATCAAAAAATTAATAAACGCTTGTTGCGTACTTAAGCCATCATAATGAATTACTTATGGACAAAAGAATGTTGAGCTCTTCAGGACAACGTCGCTCGATGAAGCGGTGTAACGAAGTTTTCTATTTCAATTTGTTGCATAAATAGGTCTGCATTTCAGGCCAAGGTCATTAGGCCATACGAGAGGGTGGGAGGCAAGCAAATACTGTGAAATTAAGTCGTTTATATGGAAAAGTGTGATTTGGATTGTACTGAAGCTGTTGTTTTAATGATGGTATACAAGATGTTATCACTGTTTTGATTGATTTCACGGCAGATTAGAGCGAAAGGTCGAAATCTAAGCGGTTAACTTATGGCTGAGTAATAAGCGTACAGGTAAGCGGTTAATGTAGAACGTAAAAAAGGGCTTTAACAGCCCTTTTATCCAAGTGTAAACGGAGAAAATTAAACTTTTTCTACGTTCGCAGCTTGTAAACCTTTTGGCCCTTGCTCTGTCTCGTAGCTTACTTTTTGACCTTCAGCCAAGGTCTTGAAGCCATCGCCAGTAATTGCACGGAAATGAACGAATACATCAGCACCGCCGTTGTCCTGTGTGATGAAACCGAAACCCTTTTCTTCATTGAACCACTTAACGGTACCTGTTGCTTTAGACATGTTGTCTCCTGGATAACTTACATCTGTACATATGCCAATACTATCTAATCTGTAACAATTGAACTCTTATACACCGGTTGGACTTGCAAAAAGAATTGCTAGACGAAGTGATTCAGAAGCCAATGTCATATCAGTGCAAAACAGTATTGCTCACTTCAAAGATTAGGCAGCATTGGGCTAATTGCAAATAAAAAAATAAGAAATTTGTGGGGGCTTTCACAGGATTTTGTCGAACTTGAGCCAGCACTTAAATAATCTCACAAATTTAACTAAATCTTACTTTTAGCTTTATACCCAGGTGACTTCAAGTCGCAGGATGTGTATCGCTCCGTTTGATGAAATAAGTCAATGAAGCAGGCTGTTTTGGTTTCACGACTCAAAATGTGACTTGAGTGGCAATACATGTTTCTGCTATAACGGGGGCAGTTAGGTTTTGTAGATTCATATAAGGACAAATAATGAACACTATCCTAGAGTTAGTTCGTCAGACTCGTCGCAAGAATAAGCTAAAACGTGAGATCCTAGACAACGACCGTAAAGTGCGCGATAACCGTAAGCGTGTTGAATTGCTGGAAAACCTACTTGACTATATCAAAGCTGACATGACTCATGATCAGATTGTCGAGATTATTGAAAACATGAAAGGTGACTACGAAGACCGTGTTGATGACCACATCATCATCAGTGCTGAGCTTTCGAAAGAACGCCGTGAAGTCAGCAAGAACGTTAAAGATCTGAAAAAAGCAGAGATTGCTTCTCAGCAGTAATTGTGGAAATTGATTTCTTAAAGCCCGATCATTATCGGGCTTTTTTTATGCTTTTTTACCTTCTCTCGACAATAATGTACTTTAATTCAGGTATATATAAGCCAATAAAAGCTATTATCATAGTTATGATTTTTTTTGAGGGAAATTGATTGTCTAAGCACCTTGGTTTTATCGCTTGTTTGCCATTCGCAGCATTGGCTGCCGCCACCGAAAATACTCCCGTGTCGATAGAGCAAGAGAAGTCATTAGGCTTTATATCTGTAGACGATTTGCGGCAGAAAAGAGACGGTGAACAAAAGTGGGGTATCGCTGCGGTCATGCGAGGCGCATCGATTCCTTATGCAACTGAGTCTGTTGTTGAAGATTCAACAGTAGCAACCTTTGTTCCCATGATGTTCTATCAGGGGGAGCGTTTGTTTATCAACGGCACAGAAGGTGGCCTTAACCTCTACCGTGAGCAAGATTGGGAAGTCAATGCCCTCATACGGATGCACTTTATCGACATACCCTCTTCTTTCCAAAATGAGATAGGCGGCGATACAGCGGATTATGGCTTTCAGTATAAATATCGTTGGGATGAAAACACCTATACCGATGTTGAGTTGTTGACTGATCCTGATGGTAGATTAAGTTCTCAGTTCTCCATTGGTGGTGACTATCAATATAATGACTGGCGTTTTCTTCCGAAGGCATCCTTGATTTGGAAAGACAGTGATTACAACAGTTACTACTACGGGTTGAATCTAGAAGATATTGACTCAGGCGTAGACTTCAAAATGGGTTCTGCATTTAGTTACCATGTAACGTCTAACTTATACGTTGTCGGTGGGGCTTATGCTCGCTACTTTGATAGTAATACTCGTGATGCTGCTTTTATCAGTGACAACTGGCAAGGTGAGGGATACCTTGGCTTCGGCTTCTTTAATGATGCCAAGAAGTCGAGAAAGTCGACTATCAGCAATAAGCCATATTTGCGTATAGCTCATGGTTGGGCGACACCATCGAATATTGGTGAAATATTCTCAGGTAATACCGAAAAAGACGAATTTAATAATCAGTTGACCTCTGTATTTTATGGTCACCCCCTGACCGATGAGCTGTTTGGCTTACCGCTGGATATCTATCTGACTCCTGGCTATGTATGGCACTGGCATTCCGATGTTCAAAGCTCAACGCAAGAATATGTGATGGCGATAAAAGCCTATTACACCTTTACGTGGCCGGTACAGTGGCGTTTTGGTGTTGCCGAGGGCTTGTCTTATGTTAATCGCATTACTTACATTGAACAGTCTGAGATGGATCGAAAAGGGTACGAACCCAGTAAGCTGCTTAATTATTTAGACTTCTCTTTTGATGTCAACCTTGGTGATGTGTTCAACCATAAACCGCTAAATGGCGTGTGGCTAGGTTACAGTTTGCATCACCGCTCAGCGATTTTTGAAAGTGCTTCCCAGTTTGGGCGCATTAAAGGCGGGAGTAACTACAACACGGTGTATGTACAGTTTGATTTCTAGGGCTGTTTCAGCACAAGAGATGAACAGCACAACAAAAAGGCCTTATCCACGAGTGAAATCACAGTAGCTCTGCCTTGATAACAACCATTTTTCCTGCGTAATACATAGATCAATTACTTATGCAGATTGGTATAAGCAGTGCCGTGAGAAGGTACTGCTTACTATTCGAAACTCATTTGGCTATTACTGCGCTAGGCTTTCTAGCTCTTGCTTCGCTTGAGCAATGCCTTTTGCTGCCATTTCATCGCCCATCGCCAGCGCTTCGCTATAAACAACATCAACATCAGTCATGCCAACAAAGCTTAAGAATGTTTTCAAATAAGGCACCATGATGTCGGTATCGCCGCCTTTGTGCATGCCACCACGTGTGGTAACCACAATCACTTTTTTACCTGTTAGCAGGCCGACAGGTCCGTTTTCTGTGTAACTAAAAGTCACACCGGCACGGGCAATCAAATCAAACCAGTTTTTAAGCTGTGTAGGAATCGAAAAGTTATACATCGGGGCACCAATAACAATGGTGTCACTGATTTTGATTTCATTAATTAATTGATCAGAAAGCGCAAGCGCTGCCTGTTGTTTTTCGCTGAGGTTATCACCGCCACGTAAACCACTGGCAATTTCGCCATCCAGAACAGGTATTGGCTGAGTTGCTAAGTCACGCTCTATAACGGCTGTGGTGTTCAATGAATTAACAAGGTGATCGATAAGACCGTTGGATTGCGAGTAGTCACCGAGAATGCTTGATTTTAGTACTAGAACGTTTGACATCGTTTGCTCCTTGAAATGCATTGCCGTTTGGCTTGGAACTAACTATACGAAGGGAGGCGTTTTGAAGATAGCGGAAAAAACCGGTTAAGTTATTCGAAAAAATCGAATAGGGTTTATGCGTTTTAAGTTACTGTTTTTAAATTGGTATCCTCCCTATGGCTCAAGGTTATTGCAAGTAACCACATAGGGTATGAACGAAAAAACTAATGCTTGTACCAATGCGACTAGGAAGTATGAAGACAAAAAATAGCCCGAAACGACTCCTGTTTCGGGCTTAGGGGAATGGCTCGTGAGAGCCTTGCGCTAACTGGTTAGTAAATGGAGATCAATTACACTATCAATGTTAGTTCAAGCAGTATGATTTGCCAGTTTTACCACTAAGAATGTTATTCATCTCTGATACTTAACAAAAATGTCCTGTTAATTGAGCAAATCTGTTGCAGTAACTTAATGCTAGTTGTTTCAGTGACAATTTACTTGCTCAAAAAGTGGAATTAGATGTCAAATAAATTGGTATCTCTCACCAGTTCACGAGGCAAGCCATTTTTGATGCGATTGCTCACCCATTTGCCAATGCCAATAGGGTAGTCACGGTAAGTGACAATAATTTCGCCTTTTCCTGATAAGTTATCAGGACGGATATCCCGACCCATAAACCATTCTTTCGCTTGTGCCGCATTAAGTGCAACGGCCGTCTTTTCCTGGCCCGTGGCAATGGTCATGATCGCCTCATGCTGCCAGCGGTAACCTTTCTTGTGTTGTTCCGCCAGCTTAATACCAATACGCTGGAAACGAATTTCACTCAGGAGATCACGCAGCTGTGACGGGAACAACCATACCTCTTTATCACGAAGCCAAATTTCGCCACCTGCGGGGATACTTAAGTCCAAGTCTTGCTTAAATGCTTGGGTAATGGCTTGAGTGTCTTTGCTGCTAGCTGGACTGAATGGGAATTTGCCTTTGCGCTTCTTCACTTCTGGTGACTCGACCGCTGCAAGCTTGCGAATACGAGCAACAAAAAAACCTTCACTGTCGAAGATTTGCGGGTAGACGTGCAGGAACCCTTCTTCGGTCAGGGCTTTCTCTGCACCATCGAACAAGTCAGCGAGAGGTTCAAACTCTACCGCATCACCGAAGGTCTCTTTCAGGTGATTACAGACTTGTTGGTTTTCGCTTAAGTTTAGCGTGCAAGTTGAGTAAACCATTACGCCACCTGGCTTGAGTGCTTGGAAACCGCTGATGATGAGGTTACGTTGTACTGCTGCAATGTCTTCAACTGACTGCAAGCTCCAGTTTGCCATTGCATCGTCGTCTTTACGTATGGCTCCTTCACCTGAACAGGGAGCATCAAGCAAGATTGAGTCGAATGACTCAGGTGCCCAACTACCGAAGACACAACCATCAAAGTGGGTAAGTGCTGCGTTGAAGACGCCACAGCGCTGCAAATTAGAGTGCAGTACCTTAATACGGCTTGCGGCCAGTTCATTGGCCACCAAAGCGCCGTGATTATTCATGGCACAGGCAATTTGGGTTGTCTTCGAGCCCGGTGCAGAGGCCATGTCCAGTACGCAATCAAGTTTGTCGTTATCTTTTAATAGCGCAACAACGGGCATCATTGAACTGGCTTCTTGAATGTAAAAAAGACCGGCCATGTGCTCTGCGGTATTGCCTAAAGAGACAGACTCTTCATCTTCTCGCTCAATCCAGAATCCGGTATCGCACCAAGGTACCGGTGTGAGTGTCCAGCCTTTATCGGCGACACGTTCAAGAAAGCTTTTCACACTGATTTTTAAGGTGTTAACACGGATGCTGCGACGCAGGGGAGTTTTACAAATAGCAATGAATTCATCCATGCTCAGGTGTTCAGGCATGATCTGACGAATTTGCTCAATGAATGCGTCTGGGATATGGATATTAGGATGCAAGGGAATGTCTCGATTATCTAGCAGTGGGGCGGAAGTTTATCATTTGTCGATAGCTACGTAAAAAGAAAGGCGAACAGGCAAAAGAAAAGGAGCATTTCTGCTCCTTTTCTCGATTCATTGGCTTTAACTTAAAGTAAGTCTAGTGCTTCGGAATTGCCGTGCGCCATGTTTTCCATTCCGGCTTGGCAGTATCGTGCAGCAGGAAGTGGCTGTCACTCTCGGCAATTGGCGAGAGTGGTTGGGTCTCTGGAGTCGCAAAGGCAATACCGCCGCGGATAAGGCTGTCCACTGTACCACTTTGTACTGAGGCTCCTGTCAGGCCGATAGTGACATCAATACCCGAGACATTCCAAAAAACGCTATCAGTACGAACAAGGTGACTGAAGCTCTGTTCGACTTGGGCTTCGATAATCACTCTGTCTGCCAGCTCCCCAAGGCTGACTTTAACTACTTCGCCAACTTGGATATCGCGATACAGCAGCGGTGTTCCTTCACTGATTGAGTTACGCTCTTCAGTCTCCAAAACGACGCTTAACCCTTTATTCTGCAACTGGGCATTGCCCAAAGTGAAGCTTTGAGAATAGTGGCCTTTGCCTGGTGTCACGGCAATATAGCTGCTGAGTAGGGTATCAAGATTTTTGGCACCGGTGATGCTGATTTTTGGGCTGACAATCCAAAACTGGCTGTCGGCCTTTGCCAGTAGCTCGGCATATTTAGGGAATAGGCGGGCTTTAACAATGACTTTACCAGTATTGAAATCAGGCTCGGTTTCAATCACTTTACCTACGTTCACGCCTTGGTAGCGGATATCGGTGTGTACCTTTATCGTTTTAGCATCAGCGGCAATCATGGTCACCAGCAAACCGTAGTCTTTGGCTTCTTTGTAACTGTTGTAGAGCTTATAGCGGTTGCCGCTGCGGTTGGTAACGCCTTCAAGCTCATCGAACGCTATGCCACCTTTGATAAGAGTACTGATTGGATCGGCTTTGATTTGAACACCGCCTAGGCCTGCCTCTACTTCGACGCCTGAGCGATTCCAGAATACGGTGTTAGCGGTGATCAAATGGCGGTACTTATTGTCAACTTTCAACTTGATAGTGACACCGTCACGAGAAAGGTCATAACTGGTCACTTCACCCACCGCCATATTGCGGTATAGCACCGGACTACCTTCTGAGATTGGAGGTAGTTCATCGGCATACAGGTGAATAGAAGCAAAGCCTTGGGCTTTTTCTGCCGCCATTGTGGCTAATTGCCTACTTTTATAAAGCGGGTATTGGCTTAACACTCGGCTATTGCCACTGCTTGTAAAACTAATGCTTTGGCTGATTAATTGATCAGCAGGCGGTACAGAAACATCGAGTCCTTGGCTGTTCAAATTGGCTTGAATGCCGCCATCGATAAAGAAACGACTGCCGGAGCGCACTAGCTTGGTGTACTCCGGGCGCACAATGACACTAAAGCGGACTTGATTACCATCCAGTTTTACCGATTTAACTCGACCGACTTCCAGACCTCGGTGCTTGAGTTTGGTGCCACGTTTAATACCGTAACTATCATCTGCGTACAGTGAGAAAGAGGCCACCCCGGGTTGCTGCTCTTGCAGTTCGTCTTGGTTGATGGCAACAAATTGGCGACTGGTCTCACCGGCGCCAGGGATCAAGGTCAGGAAGTTACCACGAAGCAGGTTACCAATGTTTTTCACACCATTTAACGATAGCTCGGCTTCTTCCAGAAGCATCTTAGAACCTGTGTTCAGTAAGTCGCTCATCATTGGCTCGATAGCAGCATGGGCAACAATGGTTCCGCGCTCTTTATCAAGGCGAATATCGGAAATCTGACCGATTTGTAAGCCCCGATACACAATGGGTGCGCCACTCGCGCTAATGTTACTGTTCTCTGGCAAGTCGATAGTGATGGCAATACCGCGACCCGCAGTATTCAGATCTGGGTAGAGCCGGAAGAGGTGATCAGGTTCAATTGGTAGCCCTTTATCCGGCGAGTCGAACGCGATGGCGCCACTAATCATGGCCGACAAGCTCTCGAACTGTACGTCGACACCATTGAAACCAATATTGGCACTCATACCGCTGACGTTCCAGAATCGACTCTTGTTGGTGACCAGATTGGCATATTGCGGTTTGATTAACACATCAATGATCACTTGTTTGTTGTTCTGGCTCAGAGTGTGGTTGTACACCTCACCGACCGGTATCTTCTTATACAGCAGTTGCGAGCCAATATTGATTGAACCTAAATGTGGGGCACGCAGTTGGATCTTCAGGCCTTCTCCGACAGGGGTATCGGCGGGTTGGCCGTCAAGTGCATCGAACTCGTTGGCAAATTTGCCTTCGCCCGGTTGCAAAGCGATATAATTGCCCGAGACGAGGGCATCCAGACCAGAAATACCGGTAATAGAGGCTTTAGGTTTTACCAACCAGAATCGGGTACCTGAGCGCAGAGTTTGCACGGCTTCTGGGTAAATGTCGGCTTCAACATAAATGCTTTTCAAATCGTGTGATAGGTTGACGTCACGAACAATACCCACCTCAAGACCCTGGTAACGAATAGTCGTTCTTCCGGCGACCAAGCCCGCAGCGTCATTGAAGTGGATTTTTATCCGTTCTCCGGCCTCATTGACGGCTTTGAAGACAAGCCACCCTGCGAGAATCAAGGCAAGCACGGGCAGGATCCAGAGGGGGGATACTCCACGATCGCGCTTTATATCGACCGGTTTAGGTTGTTGGTTATTAGGTCCGTTGTTCATAGTTGTCCCATATCAGACGAGAATCCAAACTTTCTGCGGCAAGCATTGTCAGCACCACTACGACACCAAAGGCAATCGCGCCTGGTCCGGGGGTGAAATTGAGTAATTGATCACGGTCTATCAAGGCGACCATGATTGAAATAACGAATAAATCCATCATTGACCACTTGCCAATCCACTGAATGAATCGATAAAGCTTCATGTGTTGCAGGTGATTCACACTGCGTTTGAATTGGATGGTCAACAAGAGAAAGGCCAGACCAAGAATTTTGGCCACTGGTACGACAATACTGGCGACAAAAATAATGATGGCAATGCCTAGCATATCGGAATTCACCAACGAGGCGACACCCGAGAAGATAGTATCTTCGACACGTTTACCATTATTTAGAAAGATAGAAATCGGATATAGGTTAGCAGGAAAGATAAAGACAGTTGCTGCTATTAGGTATGCCCAGGTTTTCTGGATGGAGTGAGGCATACGCTTGTGAAGCAGGCTGTTACAACGTATGCATTCCTCGTGGTCATCTTGTGTCATGTGGCAGTGATGACAGTGACGGGCGTGGCTATATTTCTTATGAGCAGTCTCAGGCTGCCAGGCTTCCCAGTACCGGTTAATGCTGATACGGGTAAGCAGAAGCGCCATTAGCAGTTGTAGCATCACCAGGGAATATAATCCTGGGCCGACGAAAATATCGGCATAGTCTTGTACTTTGAAACAAGAAATCCCAAGGCTTACCAGGAACACATCAAACATTGCCCAATGCTTGAGGTGTTCAATAATCCATAGCGAACGGCGGAAAAGCTTTATACGCCGGAACTTCAACCCAGCCTGTGCACCCAAAATAGAGCCACAAACCAATAATGGTGCGATAGAGCTACAAAACAGAATAAGGGCAGCAACCACCGGAAATGTCGGTGCTAATGAGACCGTGCCAGAGGTTATGGTTGCTGGGATCATGACACCAAACAAGCGAATGGTGATCATCGGAAAAAGATGTGCCGGAATGAAGAGGATTAAGCAGGCTAGGGCAATAGCCAGTTCACTGGAAAAACGAAAATAACCACCACGGTACAAGCGGGTGTTGCAGCGTGGGCAGTACGCACTTTGTCCCTGTTCAGCGACCTGCGGCAGCAGAGGTAAATCGCAGCCGGGGCATAGTCTCGCTGTGGTCATTAACGTTTAATCCTTTAAAAATGGCTTTAAATGAACATGATATTATTATTTCAGGTTCACTCTGGCTACTGGTACTTGTGCTAATGCATCATTTTGATTTTCGGCTGATTGTACAGAACCATAAAGCGTTTGGTACAGGCCTTCCTCGTTCACCAGTTCGTAATGGGTACCGCTTTGGCTTACCTGCCCATCTTCAAGTACGTAGATTACATCAGCTTGTTTAACCGCTGATAAACGGTGAGCAACAATTAGCGTGGTACGGTTGGCCAAAAACTGGTTAAGTGCATGATGCAATGCCGCCTCTGTCGCGGTATCGAGTGCCGATGTTGCTTCATCCAGAATAACGAACTCGGGGTTGGTCAGAACCATACGGGCAATAGCGAGTCGTTGACGCTGACCACCTGATAATTTAATTCCTTGACGGCCTATCTCGGTATCCAACCCTTCCGTCAGGCGCTGGGTAACATCAGTCATTTGCGCAATCTCAAGCGCTTGCCAAAGTTGCTCATCACTGTACTCACCCCCTAATGTCAGGTTGTGGCGCATAGTATCATTAAATAATACAGGGTGTTGTAAGACCACTGCCATTTTGTTACGGAGTGCTTCATAACTGACATCTTCAATCGAATAGCCATTGATTAAGATGTCACCGGCGTCTTTTTGGTAGATACCCAGCAGTAATTGGATCAGTGTTGATTTTCCACCACCAGAAGAACCGACTAACGCCACTCGCTTGCCCGCAGGGATACTAAGGCTCATACCGCGTAGCACTTCTTTATCTTCATCGTATGCAAAATGGATGTTACTGACTTCAATGTCGAGATGATGGTCATCAGTAAACGGATTCACCTTTTGTACTGGACGAACTTCTTCTTCAATGGCAATGAGGCTATTTAAGCGCTGCATGGCAGCCGATGCACTGTACCAAGCAAATTGGATCCCCAGTAGTTCCTGTACCGGACCAAGCATAAACCATAAGTAGCCAAAAACAGCGAACATCTGGCCTATGCTCAAGTCGGTAAACAGCACCATAATCATTGCCATAGCACGGAACAACTCAAAACCGACCAAGAACAGCAAGAAAGATATGCGCCCAGCGGCTTCTGATTGCCATGCGTATTTATCGGCATCACGTCGAATATCATTGGCATTGGACTTTAACTGGCTAAGAAATTCCCGCTCGCGGTTAGCTGCACGCAATTGGTAAATGCCGTCGAGGGTTTCCACCAAGCGCTGTTGAAAGCGTTCGAACGCCTGGTTTTCTTTCTTCTTAAGAGTCTTTACCCGGTTCCCCATTAATTTAGAGGCATAAACCACAATAGGGTTGACCAATAGAATAAAGAGCCCCAGCTGCCAGTTGAGCCATAGCAAAATGGCAGCAGTACCAATAACGGTTAGAAAACCAATAAGGAAACGGCTGAGGGTATCACCCACAAATTTATCGATGGTTTCAACGTCGGTAATGAGGTGGGAAGTGATCCCACCGCTACCGCGCTCTTCATATTGACGCATGCTAATACGACCAAGCTTGTCGATAAGATGCTGTCGCATGTTGTAGGTAATATCTTTGGCCACCAAGGTAAATTGGCGACTTTGCAGGATGTTAAGTGCTTGGCTGCCCACGCGCATTAAAACGACAAATAGCAGAACCAGTAGGATATAAGCGGTTGGTTGGTGCAGGGAGTCCGGTAAAAAATGATTAAGGAAGGCAATACCACCAGCTGGCTTGTCGAGTAGGATCTCATCAACCATCAAAGGCATTAACAGTGGAATTGGGACACTGATAAGGGTTGCGATAAGCGCGATAAAATTCGCGGTAATCAAGCGGGGGCGGTGATGTTTAGCTTGCTTTAATAGCCAAGACCAGTTAATCATTTGGTTTGAACTGTTTTTCACAATGATAATGATTCCCATTATTAATAAAGAAGCCATTCTAACGGCTATAAAAGGAGTAAGCCATGGAAATTAGATCTGTGAACTATCAAACGCTGACGAAACAAGCGGTCGCGTTGATTGAAGATGAGCCAGATCTCATTGCTAATATGTCTAATATTAGTGCGTTACTGGCTATGGAGTTAGAAGAGATTAACTGGGTGGGTTTTTATTTGCTTAAAGGTGACCAGTTGGTGTTGGGGCCATTTCAAGGCAAGCCCGCTTGTGTGAGGATTCCTGTAGGTCGCGGTGTATGCGGTACATCGATAGCTGAAAACAGTGTTCAACGGGTTGAAGATGTCCACCAATTCGAAGGGCATATCGCCTGTGATGCGGCCAGTAATTCAGAAATAGTGGTTCCGTTTTCTGTAAATGGTGAATTGTGCGGTGTACTGGATATTGATAGTCCAATCTTATCAAGATTTAGTCAATTTGACGAAGATGGACTGACTTCTTTGATGAATGAGGTACAAAAAAGACTTTAATTGAATGCTTTCGGTGGTTTTTCAGCGTTAGGTAACTATAATAGCGGAACAATTTCTTTTTGATTAAAGTACTAACGGCGAGGAAACTCGCTTTTGTCAGGAAAGTCCATGGAAAACTCTGAAAAGCTAACGAACAGTAAAGAAGTCATTGCCTACATTGCTGAGCGTTTCCCAAAATGTTTTACTGTTGAAGGTGAAGCGAAGCCTCTAAAGATCGGTATCTTCCAAGATCTAGCAGAGCGTCTAACTGATGACCCGAAAGTAAGTAAAACTCAGTTGCGTACCGCTCTGCGTCAATACACTTCTTCCTGGCGTTATCTTCACGGTGTGAAAGCGGGTGCAAACCGCGTTGACCTTGATGGCAACGATTGTGGCGTGTTAGAACAAGAACACGTAGATCACGCTAAGCAAGCGCTTGAAGAAAGCAAGGCTAAAGTCCGTGCTCGTCGTAAAGAACAAGCAGATGCTAAAGCAGCTGCTAGCAAGGATGGTGAAGCAAAGGCGAAAAAAATTCGTCCAAAAACAGCTAAACCTAAGAACACACAACAAAAAACGACTAAGCTAAATAAAAAGCCTGCAGAAACGACCCGTGCACTGACTGCTGATGAAGTCGTCGTTGGCAAGAACGTTAGTGTTAACTTGGGCAACGGAAACATGCCGGCAACTATCGTTGAAATTAATAAGGACGATGTGCGTGTTCGCCTATCAAATGGTTTGACCATGGTAGTTAAAGCGGAGCACCTGCGTTCGTAAAGGAGAATGCTCGACGCATGAAAGGTCGATTCCGTTTCTCACTGATCGCTGCTGGCATGATGCTAGCAGCGTCAGCGCAAGCCCTTGAGGCGACATACACGTTAAGTGATCTTCCGCAGCTGGTTCCAGAAAAACAGCATGCGACTGCCAGTAAGCGAGTAGCTTCGCGCTTTACTCGTTCACATTACAAGCAGTTTTCACTTGATGACGAATTTTCTTCCAGTGTCTTTACTCGATATATCGAGATGCTGGACTTCAACAAAAGCTTCCTTACGGCTTCCGATATTCGGCAATTTGAAAAATGGGAAGAGCAGCTAGATGATCAGCTCAAAAGGGGTGATACATCAGCAGCTTTCGATATTTTCAATACTCTGCTGAAGCGTCGATATGACCGCTATCAATACGCACTGACTTTGCTTGATCATGAAATCACCTTTGATGCTGATGAAGATATAGTGTTAGACCGTTCCGAAATGGAGTGGGCTAAAGATCGCAATGAACTCAATGAAATTTGGCGCAAACGCGTAAAATACGATGCGCTTAATTTAGATCTTGCGGGCAAAAACTGGGATGAAACTAAAGAGACACTCGGTAAGCGTTATAACAACGCCCTTAAGCGTCTTACTCAAACTCATAGCGAAGATGTATTCCAAATTTACATGAATGCTTTTGCGCGTGAGGTTGACCCTCATACTAGCTATTTGTCACCACGTAACGCCGAACAGTTTCAGTCTGAAATGAACCTTTCATTAGAAGGTATTGGTGCTGTTCTACAAGTGGTTGATGACTATACCGTAATACGTTCTTTGGTCGCAGGTGGTCCGGCTTCTTCCTCGAAGAAATTGGCTGCTGGTGACAGAATCATCGGTGTCGCGCAAGACGGCAAAGACATGATCGATGTGATTGGATGGCGTCTTGATGATGTTGTTCAGCTCATTAAAGGACCAAAGGGCAGTAAAGTTGTTCTGGAAATCCTTCCTGAGGGGAATAACGCAAAAAGTTACGATGTCACTATTGTTCGTGACAAAATCCGCCTAGAAGATCGCGCAGCAAAATCTTCGGTAGAGATGTCAAACGGCAAGAAAATTGGGGTGATTGAAATTCCAAGTTTCTATGTCGGTTTGTCGGAAGATACCAAGAAAGAACTGGCGAAGTTGAACGACCAGCAGGTTGATGGCGTGGTTATCGATTTGCGCAACAACGGTGGTGGTGCACTGACTGAAGCAACAGCCTTGACTGGGCTGTTTATCAACAGTGGACCCGTTGTTCAAGTTCGTGATAGCTACGGACGTGTCAAAGTGAATGGCGATTCAGATGATCGCGTTTATTTTGACGGAGCGCTCACTGTTTTAGTTAACCGCTACAGTGCGTCAGCGTCTGAGATTTTTGCGGCTGCTATGCAGGACTACGGACGTGCTGTCATTCTTGGCGAGCAATCATTTGGTAAAGGAACGGTACAGCAACACCGTTCACTGAACCATATTTATGATTTGTTCGATAAGCCATTGGGCCATGTTCAGTACACTATTCAAAAGTTCTACCGCATCAATGGTGGTAGTACCCAGAATCTAGGTGTTGTACCTGACTTGGCATTCCCAACGGCTGTTGACCCATCTGAAACCGGTGAAAGTGTTGAGGATAATGCATTGCCTTGGGATAGTATCAAGGCGGCGGACTATCAGAAACTCTACAACTTCTCGGCGGTTCTGCCTTCATTGAAAGCAAAGCATGATCAGCGGATAAGTAAGGACATGGAATTTGGCTTTATCCAAGATGACATTGCTAAGTACCGTGATGAGAAAGATATCAACACGATTTCTCTGAACAAGAACAAGCGCATTGCAGAGCAAGACAAAGATGATGCAGACCGTCTAGCGCGATTGAATCAGCGCCAGAAAGCGGATGGTAAGAAAGCGTTTGCCACATTAGATGATGTGCCAAAGGATTATGAAGCACCTGATGCTTATCTAGATGAAGCGGTTGCTATCACGTCTGATTTGTCGAGATCGCAAAGTTAACCTGTGATAATAGGCCTGACCCCAATAAACGGCACCTTTTAAGGTGCCGTTTTTTTATGGATAAAATCAGTTAGCTAGAGAGGAAAAGCGGTGTGTCAGCCCTGAGACAACTGAGAGATAAACACTGCTAAGTCTCAACTTTTACCCTCTAGGGGGTAATTGCCGACTAGGGTTAAATGTAGGTAATTAATTCTGGTGTTAGGGGAATACTATGCTGAAACATGTAATTCTTGCTGTAACGCTGTTATTTTCGACATTTGCTATCAGCGCGCGGTCAACAGATTTGACTGAATTTGATTACCCATTACTTCTGGGAGATTGGTATTGGTTTAGTAATACTGATACAGGTGTTGAAAGTGAAGGTGCAAACTACCGTGCAATGAACATCAAATTTAAATCAAATTATCGTTTCGTCATTCGGCTTCTTCAGATAGATGGCAACGTGGAAGAGTGGGATGGGACATATGATATCGATGAAAGCACGGTTACTTTTCTTTCTCATGGTCAACCCGAGCAGCAGCATAGCTACATGTTAAGCTACAACCAGTTTTTGCTCGATGGTGCTCGTTTCACTAAGTTGGCACCAGAAAACTTGCCGGGTAACTGGCGTTCTTCACAAATTACGGGGAACGATGTTGGTGATGGTGTCTCGGAAATTGCTTTATCCCTTCGTCCAGACTTCTTATTTTCGGCCGAGGTGTCAGGTAAAAACGGAAAGAAAAAAGAGCACAAGGGGATTTACTTTATTGAAGATGATCGCATTGTGTTGATTTATGAAGATGGTCAACAAGATAGCCAGTACAGTTTAGGCAGTAATACCCTGACGCTCAGTAATCAACAATTTGGTATGCAAGCGGTAATGAGAAGGGAGTAGTGCGTAATAGCCTCATTCTCTTACTTGACCCCACTAACACGGTTAACAAAAAAGCGAGGTGAATACCTCGCTTTTTTGTTATCTGTCGATTGATGTGTGCGATTAGCTAACGACTTTAAAGGCTTGTCGAAGTTGCGTCAGGTAATTCTTATCTCGGCAGATACTCTTACCTGGCTCGTCTGAAATCTTCGCAACAGGGCGGCCTTCACATTCCGTCAGTTTCAAAACCACATTCAATGTTTTCACACCAGGCAGATCGCAAGTCAGCTGAGTACCAATACCAAAGCTGGTATTTATACGATGGGCAAAGTGCTTATAGATGTTTAGCGCTTTATCTAACGTCAGGCTATCGGAGAAAATCAAAGATTTGGTTCTTGGATCAATACCCAATGACTGGTAGTGCGCAATAGCTTTTTCACCCCAGGCAATCGGGTCACCGCTATCATGACGTAGGCCGATGAAGCGTTCTGATAAACGAAGGTCAAAGTCACGCAGGAAAGCATCCATATTGATGCAATCGGTAAGAGCGATACCCAACGAATCAGGGTACTCTTGAAGCCAACGGTTTAACGCAAGTTGCTGAGAGTCGGCCAGTTCACCGGACAATTGTTGGTGCGCTTGGAACCACTCATGGGCTTGGGTGCCAAAAGGGGTCAAGTTTTGGGTGCGGGCCAAGTGGTAGTTCGAGGTACCTTTGAACTCTGGCATGTTGTTCTTCAGGTAGTTAACAACCTTGTGTTGAACATCGCGGGAGAAACGTCGGCGCGTACCGAAGTCAACCAGCGAGAACGCGTCCAGATTGATACCTTCATCATTGGCTTTCTGATAAAAGGCAGCCATCTTTTGCTTGAGTGAGCTCAGAGCGTCATCCGTTGAAGATGCAGGGTAGCAATGTTTGCATCGAATTTCGCAGATGATTGCCAATAATGGTACTTCCCAAAGGATAATATCGATCCACTTACCCGTAATGCTAATCGCTAGTTGATCACCCGACGTGTCGATCTTAACTTGCTTGCTATCAAGTTGGAACGATGCGAGGTACTCAAGGTAATCAGCCTTAAAGAAGCTAAGAGTCGACAGGTAGTCTATCTCTTCCTGAGTGAAAGAGAGTCCACCCAGCCGATTGATATGCGCTTGAATCTCTTGGCTATATGGACGGAGATCTTCGTCGCTCCGGCAGTGAAACTCGGCAATAGCTTCAACATTGGGGTATTGATGAAATATGGCTTGCTGCATGTGCAACTTGTATGCATCAGTATCAAGCAGGGAGTCGATAATCCCAGTGTGTCCAAAATGATTCATAACTAATTTGGTTGTATTTTGCAATCCGGTAATTTTACCCTATTTTTAGGCTTGGTTGTCTCAAAATGTTTCAGATTGAGGAAAAAAATAGGGGCAGCAAGATACGCACAAATGCCGTTAACGACAAGCCTGTAGAGGTTTATTGCCAATACACTGTTTAATACTTTGTTTGTACGGTGATCTTGCTGTAAAGCTGAATTTGGGTAACCATTACTGCTTGTAAGCTAAGTATAGTAAAGATGATAAGCTAGCCTTCAAAGCACAACCAGCGAAATCATTGGCTGGATGTGCGTTAATTGACCGGGTGAGTGGACAATTGAGAAACATATCGCCAAATCAGGGTAATAAGCTTGTCTGCACCGGTTTAACGCAGAATAATGGATACATACCGCGACACTAACAGGCGGAAATAAAAGGAATAAACATGGCCGAACAACCAACTATCCAGCCAACGGCAAAGTACCGTTCAGATTACCAAGCACCAGAATTTACAATTTCCGATCTCTCGCTAGAGTTTGATTTGCATGATACAACAACCCGTGTGGTCGCGATCAGCAAGGTTGAGCAGCAAGTGGAAGGCGCGAAATCAATGGAGCTTGATGGTGATGCGTTAACTTTAGTTCGCCTTGAAATCAATGGTGAAAGCTGGACAGATTATGCAGAAAGCGAAGGTAAGCTGACAGTTAACGGGCTACCTGCATCGTTCGAAATGCTGATTGAAACTGAAATCAATCCAGAAGCAAATACGTTGCTTGAAGGCTTGTATAAATCAGGCGGTGCATACTGTACTCAGTGTGAGGCCGAAGGCTTCCGTCGTATTACCTATTACCTAGACCGCCCTGATGTATTGGCTCGCTTCACCACTAAGGTGATTGCAGACAAAGCACAGTACCCATATCTAATGAGTAATGGTAACCGAGTTGACGAAGGCGATTTGGATAATGGTCGTCACTGGGTACAGTGGCAAGACCCATTTCCGAAACCAAGTTACCTGTTTGCATTGGTTGCCGGTGATTTTGATGTTCTGAGAGATAAATATACCACTGTTAGTGGCCGTGATGTTGCGCTTGAAATTTTTGTCGACAAGGGCAATCTTGATCGCGCTGAATATGCCATGACTTCATTGATTAACTCTATGAAGTGGGATGAAGAGCGCTTTGGCCTAGAGTACGATCTCGACATTTACATGATCGTAGCGGTAGATTTCTTCAACATGGGGGCAATGGAAAACAAAGGGCTTAATGTCTTTAATTCCAAATACGTACTGGCCAATGCGAAAACGGCGACAGATACCGACTACCAAGGTATTGAAGCGGTGATCGGCCACGAATATTTCCATAACTGGACAGGTAACCGAGTCACTTGTCGTGATTGGTTTCAGCTAAGCCTGAAAGAAGGCTTGACTGTTTTCCGTGATCAAGAGTTCTCTTCAGACCTAGGATCGCGGCCGGTAAACCGTATTAATAACGTACGTATCATGCGTGGCCCACAGTTCTCTGAAGATCGCGGACCGATGTCACACCCGATTCGCCCAGATAAAGTGATAGAAATGAATAACTTCTATACTTTGACTGTGTACGAAAAGGGCAGTGAAGTTATTCGCATGATGCACACCTTACTTGGTGAGGATAAATTCCAAGCGGGTATGAAACTGTACTTCGAACGCCATGATGGCACCGCGGCAACCTGCGATGATTTTGTTCAGGCGATGGAAGATGCATCTGGGGTTAGCCTAGAGAAATTCCGCCGTTGGTACAGCCAATCAGGAACACCGGTTGTACATGTTGAGACAGAATATCTTGAACAAGAAAACCGTTACCGTGTCACGGTTAAGCAGCATACTGCGCCAACACCAGGTCAGCAAGAGAAGCAGCCGCTACATATACCGTTTGATGTCGAGCTGTATGGTGCACAGGGCAATGTCATTCCGTTACAGTGTAATGGCCAGTTGGTCCACAATGTACTGGATGTCACTGAAGCAGAGCAAGAGTTCATCTTTGACGGCATTGAAGAGCAACCCGTTATTTCCATGCTGCGTGAATTCTCAGCACCGGTGATCTTGGAGTATGATTATTCAGATGCAGAATTGACCTTCTTGATGGTTCATGCGCGTAACGAGTTTGCCCGTTGGGATGCAGGTCAAATTTTGTTGGCTAAATACATCAAGCAGAATGTCATTCGCTGCCAGAATGGTGAGTCTTTTGAGTTGCCTGAGCAGGTGGTAGACGCGTTCCGTGGTGTGTTGCTTGATGAAAAGCTAGACCCTGCATTTATTGCCGAAATGCTAACACTGCCAAGCGAAAATGAAGTAGCGGGTTGGTATAAAACCGTTGATGTTGATGCGATCAATACCGTTATGGCTGAGCTTGAAAAAGTCTTAGCTGTTGCGATGGAAGATGAGTTCAGTGCTATTTACCACTCGCTAACACAAGCGGCGTATACCATTGAGCATGAAGCGATGGCAAAGCGTTCACTTCGTAATACGTGTTTGGCTTACCTTGCGCTTACAGAGCAAGGAAATAGTCTAGTGGCTAAGCAGTATCAAGCATCAGACAATATGACAGATACGATGGCGGCAATGGCTGCAGCAAATGCCGCAGAACTGGCTTGCCGTGCAAGTCAAATGGCTGACTTCAGTGACAAGTGGACTCAAGACGGCTTGGTGATGG
The DNA here is from genome assembly GCF_052873815.1 of Photobacterium sp. DNB23_23_1. Classification (NCBI taxonomy): domain Bacteria; kingdom Pseudomonadati; phylum Pseudomonadota; class Gammaproteobacteria; order Vibrionales; family Vibrionaceae; genus Photobacterium; species Photobacterium sp. DNB23_23_1. Next base: position 24,268 of record NZ_JBNNXT010000038.1, read on the forward strand.
ACAAGTGGTTTATTTTGCAGGGTAAGAACCCTGCGGAAAATGCATTGGAAAATGTGCGTGAAACCATGAAGCACAAAGCGTTTGATCTGAAAAACCCGAATCGTACTCGCAGCTTGGTGGCCAGCTTATGCGGTAATAACCCAGTACGCTTCCACGCTAAAGATGGTTCTGGTTATCAGTTCTTGACAGAAATCCTGACTGTCTTGAATACCAGCAATCCACAGGTCGCTTCTCGTCTGATTGAACCATTCCTGAAGTACCGTCAGTACGATGAGCTACGTCAGAGCTTGATGCGCGCCGAGCTAGAAAAGCTGTCTCAGTTAGATAACCTAGCTAAAGACCTGTTTGAGAAAGTTCAAAAAGCACTTGAGCAGTAAACAGTAATCACACTATAAAGGGGTAAGGTATCTTGCCCCTTATTTATAATTTCATTTATATACCCACTAACACTATCTGAATCTTGTCCCATGAAAGCCTATACCTTTTCTATGCACATTACTTATCAGCAATTTCTCCAGCACTATTCAGGCGCAGCCAGTCATGTATTAGTCATGACTGAGAACGGTTTGCGTCTGCAGTTACCCGCTGCGCGGTTACGACCATTTCTAACTCAGCTGGGGATACGTGGGCGATTTAGAGTCATGGTTTCAGAGGCAAATAAACTGCAAGCCATTGAACAGATTTCGTAATGGAATGTTGATGTGTTTCTAACATTTAGCCAAGGTCACCACAATGGGTACTCGCATCTTTACTTTACTCTTCGTACTAATTCGGTGAGAGGGACATAAGAAATAGTCATCGCTAGGGCTAGGAAAAATAACCATAAAATAAATGGTTATACCAGTTTTTACGTGTTACATCGTATCATAGTGCTAATTTCATCAGCCTTAGAAAAACCCTCCAGTCAAAATCTCTACCTTAGTCACATATTCGATTTTTTCCTGCTTAACCAGAGTAATTAGCGTAACCATCTCGCAACAAAACCCCCTACAATAGCAGTCACGCAGGAGAGCGTATTCCGGCGGTATGTTCCCAATACCCAACCGTTGGATACTTTATAAAAACTCTATACTTGATTGATAATATATAATGATGGAGCATTGCTATGACCGCACCTGACCCTATTGTGCCGGTACTGCTTGAGAAAGTGTATGACTTAATCCAGGATAAGATTGAGACACCCCAGCAGTCATTAGTAGAAGTGTTTGCTCAGCAGTTGTTAGGACAACTGGCAGATGATGATCTGCTTCAAAGGAATGAATCTGACCTTTATGGTGCTGTACTGAGTTTATGGCATCACCTTGTAAAAAATAAGCCTGACCAAATATCTGTTCGTGTCTATAACCCGACACTTAGCCGCTATGGCTGGCAGTCACCTCATACCGTCGTTGAAATTGTCACTCCAGACCGTCCTTTCTTGGTTGATTCTGTTCGTATGACCTTGACCCGTTTGGGGATTACTAGTCACATGATGCTTAATGGCCCGTATTTCTTTAAACGAAATGCAGAGGGCACAATTACTGAAGCATGTGGTAAGGACGGTAACCTACAAACACTTTTCCATATTGAGGTTGATCGCCTTAACGATAAGAAAGAGCTTGAAGCATTAAAACAAGAGCTAACACAAGTCCTTCAAGATGTCGATTTGGTGGTTAATGATTGGCAATCGCTGCAAACAAAAATGCAGGCGATTGTGAAAGAACTCAAGAAAGCCGACCTACCTGTTAATAAAGAGCACCGTGAAGAGGCCATTGCCTTCTTGGACTGGGTGACACATCACAACTTTACTTTCATGGGATATCACAAGTATGATCTTGTACCGATAGAAGGTGACTATGAATTGCGTCCTTGTGATGAACAAGGGTTAGGGCTGCTAAGCGATACCAGTAAAGTTAGAACTCTTCGCCTGTCACAACTTCCCGAGTCTGCCCGAATTGAAGCTCGCAAACCTGACTTGTTAATCCTCACAAAAAGCAATGGCAAGTCGAAAATTCACCGTCCAGCCTATACCGATTACATTGGCATAAAGCGTTTTGATAAAGAGGGCAATGTCATTGGTGAGCACCGCTTTACTGGCTTGTATGCTTCTACCGCTTACCATCAATCGACAATGAACATTCCGCTGATCAGTAACAAGGTTACGCGTATTTTAGAAGATAGTCGTTATCCGGCTGGATCACATTCGTGGAAGGCACTGAATAATTTACTCGAAACGTACCCGCGTGATGAGCTGATCCAAGCCAATGAAAAAGAGATGTTGGATGTCGGTTGTGGTGTGGTTCGTATGCAGGATAGGGATCTATTACGCTTGTTTGTTCGCCGTGATCCTTTTGGCCGCTTCTTCTCTTGCATGGTGTATGTCACGAAAGAACGTTATAACACCGAGTTACGACGTAAGACACAAGAAGTCCTGAAAGACTACTTTGCCTCAAAACAGGATGTGGAGTTCACGACTTTCTTTTCGGAAAGTCCGCTGGCAAGAACGCATTATATCGTGCGAGTCGAAAATAATAATTTCGATGTCGATATCAAAGCCATAGAACATAACCTGGTTGAAGCTGCTGCATCTTGGGATGATCGTTTAAGCGCATCGCTTATCGCGAATTTTGGTGAAAGTAGTGGTACATCATTGGCAAAAAATTATGGTAGTGCCTTCCCGCGCTCTTATAAAGAGCAGATGCTACCGGGTTCAGCCGTTGCCGATATCGAGCAACTAGAAAGCCTTAGCGAAGATAATAAACTGGGTATGCTGTTCTACCGCCCACAGGAAGAGGCGAGTGACTCCCGCTTTGTAAAACTGAAACTGTTCCACCGTGACGAGCCTATCCACCTTTCGGATGTTATGCCGATGCTGGAGAACTTGGGTCTGCGTGTGATTGGTGAGTCGCCGTATCAGGTGGTCACCAAGCGCGGAACGGTTTATTGGATCCTTGATTTCGCGATGCTACACAATGCCTGTAACGGAATCGATTTGAGTGAGGCGCGTGATCGCTTCCAAGAGGCTTTCTCGGCCATTTGGCATGGTGAACTTGAAAGTGATGGATTTAACCGATTGGTATTGTGCGCAAGATTAACCGGGCGTGAAATTACAATTTTGCGTAGTTTTGCTCGTTACATGCGACAGGTCGGTTTCCCATTTAGTCAGCACTACATTGAAGAAACGCTTTCAGGTCATAGTGATCTTGCAAGATCCTTGGTTGAGTTGTTCTCGTTGCGTTTCGATCCGAGCCGTAAATATTCGAAAAAAGCTGAAAGTACACTTATTGCTAAGCTCAATGAAAAGCTAGAGCACGTAGAAAGCTTGGATGATGATCGGATCATTCGCCGTTACATGGAGATGATCCTTGCAACGCAGCGTACCAACTATTATCAGCTTGATACCAACGGCCAACCAAAGCCATGGCTGTCTCTGAAACTTCGTCCATCGGAGATCCCAGAAATCCCGGCTCCGGTTCCTTTTTTTGAGATCTTTGTCTACGCACCAGATATTGAAGGTGTGCATCTGCGAGGCGGTAAAGTTGCCCGAGGTGGGTTGCGCTGGTCAGATCGCCAGGAAGATTTCCGTACTGAGATCTTGGGCCTTGTGAAAGCGCAGCAGGTGAAAAACACCGTTATTGTTCCGGTTGGGGCAAAAGGTGGTTTCGTTTGTAAGCGTCAGCCTCAGCTATCTACCCGTGAAGAAATTTGGGCTGAAGGACAGCGTTGTTATAAGCGCTTTATCCGTGCTTTGCTGGATGTCACAGATAACATCATCGACGGAGAACTGAATCCCCCTGTAAACGTGGTTCGCCATGATGAAAATGACCCGTATTTAGTTGTTGCCGCTGACAAAGGGACGGCAACCTTCTCTGATTTGGCTAACTCGGTATCTGAAGACTACAAATTCTGGCTGGGTGACGCGTTTGCTTCTGGCGGCTCGAATGGCTACGACCATAAGCAAATGGGGATCACCGCGAAAGGTGGTTGGGAGTCTGTGAAGCGTCACTTCCGCGAGTTGGGTATTAACTGCCAGACAACGGACTTCACTTGTGCCGGTATCGGTGATATGGCTGGAGACGTGTTTGGTAACGGCATGCTGCTATCAAAGCATATTCGCTTGGTCGCTGCCTTTAACCATATGCACATCTTCCTGGATCCAAACCCGGATGCTGCAAGTGGCTGGAAAGAGCGTGATCGCTTGTTTAACCTGCCTCGTTCTAGCTGGGAAGATTATGATTCAACGCTGATTTCGGAAGGTGGCGGTATTTTCTCCCGCCGTAGTAAGTCGATTAAACTTACCCCGCAGATCCAGAAACTACTGGGAACACGCAAGCAGAGCCTGCCACCAAACGAAGTGATCAAGTTGATCCTGAAAATGGAAGTGGATCTGTTGTGGAATGGGGGGATTGGTACCTACGTGAAATCAGAGTCTGAAACCCATACCGATGTCGGTGATCGTGCTAATGATGCATTGCGTATCAACGGCAGTGAGCTTCGTGCCCGCGTTGTGGGTGAAGGTGGCAACCTTGGTTTGACCCAGCTAGGTCGAGTAGAGATTTCGAAAAAAGGCGGGTTGGTCAATACTGACTTTATCGATAATGTTGGTGGGGTTGATTGTTCAGATAACGAAGTAAACATCAAGATCTTGCTGAACTCACTGGTTGCTAGCGGAGACCTAACGTACAAGCAGCGTAATGAACTGCTTGAGCGTATGGAAGATGAAGTCGGTGATATCGTTCTTGATGATGCTTATTGTCAAAGCGAATCGATTTCTGTGACCCAGCAGCAGCAAGTTCAGTTGCTTAAAGAGCAGATCCGTTTTATTCACCATCTTGAGAAAGAAGGCAAGTTGGATCGTGCGCTGGAATACTTGCCGGATGACGATACGCTGGCAGAGCGTGAGAAGTCAGGCGTGGGGCTCACCCGTCCGGAGCTCGCTGTGCTCGTGGCATACGGTAAAATGGTATTGAAAGAAGAGTTGGTGACGGAAGAAATCGCTAATGACCCTTATCATGCTCGTTTGTTACCGGCATATTTTCCGAAAGAGTTGAAAGATAAATACCGCAGCCATATGGAAAACCATCCGCTTCGCAAAGAGTTAATTGCGACCTCGCTAGCAAACCAGATGTCTAACGAAATGGGGTGTAATTTCGTCACCCGCCTTCAGGAAGAAACGGGAGCCACGATTGCAGAAATCTCCTCGGCTTATTCCGTTGGCCGAGAAGTGTTTAATTTTCAGCAGTACTTTGATCAGGTCCGGTCACTCGATAATGTGATCCCTGCGGAAGTGCAGTACGAAGTGCTTTATCGTTGCCGCAGAATGTTGCGTCGTGCGACCCGATGGATCCTCCGCAATCGTGATAGAAAGCTGGGCATCGAACAAATGATTGCGTTCTACCAACCGATTGTAAACAAGCTTCGCGAAAACCTAGAGCGTTACCTTGTCACGGAAGAGGTTCAAGAGCATAACGAGCAAGCTGATGTGATGATGAAGCAGGGGATCCCTGAAGATCTTGCGCATAATATTGCACGCTTGAGTAGTTTATACTCGGCAATGGATATTGCTCAAATTGCCGCCAACTCAGAAAAAGATCTTGATTTCATCTCTCGTGTTTATTTTGTTGTCGGGGCTGATTTGTCATTACACTGGTTCCTCAAGCAAGTCCACAATCAGCCTGTAGAAAACCATTGGCAGGCTCTGGCGCGTGCCTCATTCCGCGAAGATCTCGATTGGCAGCAGCGTCAGTTGACGCTGGCGGTAATCAGTAGTGGGTTAGAGGCTCCTGATGCAGAAAGCTTAATTGACAACTGGATGGGTGAGCATAAGTCCGCAATTCAACGTTGGAATACTGTACTCGCAGAGTTCAAAGTGGGTACAACGCATGAATTTGCTAAATTTTCAGTAGCACTTCGTGAGCTTATGTTGTTGAATTTAAACTGTAAAACAGTAGCATAGTGATATAAATAAGCTCTTTGGTTTTATATTTAACTGAAGCTTATAAATTTGAAGTAATCACTGTTCGAAAAGCCACCGTGATGTCTTTGGTGGCTTTTTTTCGATTGAAAGCCGGAGATATAAACGTTTGCTTTTCTCTTGAAAAAATAAAAGTATCCTTTTCAAGAGTCTAACCGAATATTTTATGGGCTAGCCCATTTTTTTCGGTATAAACATAAATTAGTCATTGAATTTAGGTACCAAAGTGTGAATAATGTTCTCCCGTTTACACGGGGCTTTTATTAGGAGGTACAATGATTTACCGCCTCGCTCGATCCGCTATTTTCAAGCTTGATGCAGAAAAAGCGCATGATCTAGCTATTCAGAACTTTTCTCGCTTTACCGGCACTCCTCTTGATCTTTTCTATCGTCAACACGTTCCTGATCGTCCTGTTGAAGTGATGGGTATCAAATTCAAAAATCCTGTTGGTCTGGCTGCTGGCCTTGATAAAAACGGCGAGTGTATTGAAGCATTTGGCGCAATGGGTTTTGGCTTTGTCGAAGTTGGAACCGTTACTCCACGTCCGCAGTCGGGTAACGATAAGCCTCGTTTGTTCCGTGTCATTCCTGCTGAAGGTATTATCAACCGCTTTGGGTTTAACAACCTTGGTGTTGATAACCTGATTGAGAATGTGAAGAAAGCCAAGTATGACGGTGTTATCGGCATCAACATTGGTAAGAACAAAGATACGCCGATTGAAAAGGGCGCAGAAGATTACCTAATCTGCATGGAAAAGGTGTATCAGCATGCTGGTTATATCACGGTAAATATCTCGTCACCGAATACTCCTGGCCTACGTACACTTCAGTACGGTGAAATGCTTGACGATCTGCTTGCTCAATTGAAAGAGAAGCAGAAGGAGTTGGCTGAAAAGCACGGTAAATATATCCCTCTAACGCTTAAGATCGCGCCGGATCTAGAAGATCATGAGATTAAGCAGATAGCTGAATCTTTGATCAAAAATAAGATCGACGGTGTCATCGCAACCAACACAACACTGGATCGCTCATTGGTCAAAGACATGCCGCATTGCGATGAGGCTGGTGGTCTAAGTGGTCGTCCACTTCAGAACCGCAGTACTGAAGTGATCCGTCTGTTGGCGGAAGAACTTGATGGTGCGCTACCTATTATTGGTGTCGGTGGCATTGATTCAGCAGTATCTGCTCGTGAGAAAATGGCAGCGGGTGCGAGTCTGGTACAGATTTACTCTGGTTTTATCTACCACGGCCCTAAATTGGTTAAAGATATCGTCACAAATATCTAATTATCAGTACAGTAAATGATCTCGAGAGAGAATCAGACATAAGCTACCTGCAAGAGAAATTTTGCAGGTACTTTTTTTATGCCGATTTCCTGTTTATCACCTTATCAATGGGGATTTTGTCAAACATACAACGTTTGTTATGTTTTTTTTTGAGTTTTCTTCCTCTTTTTATTTGCCTGTAGGGCAGTAGAATTTGCTCTAAAGTTTTGTTTGTTGTAGTGGATAAGCTTTGTAACAGATACGGATATGGAGCGGTGCTTATGTTAAAACCCAATAATTCATGGATGTGGTATTACGATCAGAAGTACGATGCTCTCATGTTGGATCTTGGTGATAACATGATTTTCCGCGTGGCTATTCCTACCAAAAACTTAGTTCCTTGTGCTTTTGCACGTACAACCTTTACGGTTGACGATGCATCTGTCTACCAAACCTTCCTCGAAGGAATGTCTATCCTGGACCTATCTGAACCGCGTAAAGTAGAGCTTGCATTAAATGCTGTAGCGGCAAGTCGTTTCCATAAGCCTCTTATGCCAAAAAGCTGGTTTTTTCATCAGCGCTCAAAAGGGCAGCAGCCTCAGCAGGGAGATATTGTCACTCTTTCAACCGAGCTCAGTGAAGGGCAGTTCCTTATAATTGAAAACAGTGGCTCTGCAAGCTTATGTATGATGGCTGATACAAACGCATTAGCGCTTAATCCCGCAAAAGAAATGGCCTTCTGTGAGACGATAAAGGTCATGAATGACCGTATGACGGCCTACCATGGGGCTGTAGAAGTGCCAATAACGCTTGCTTTGGTCGGATAATAGAGACTATTAATCCGATGTCGTGAGTCATTCCAGGTTTTACGGCGTATCTAACGTGGTCCACACACAGAAAACGACTCTGCCATCCTAGCTATCCCATGGCATTTATCTTGGTCGTTAATTCGAACTTTGAACTTCGAACGACAAAACCGTCGTGTAAAACTCCTCTCAAAATTGATTCTTCACTTATTTTGTCTGTTGCAGCCTAATCCTAATTCCTTCGTCTTTATTGCCTATGTCCCATTTAAAACCGAATAAAGCGACTTTAACCTCTCGAAGCTAATCTATTCTGCTTTTGTCTTGTCATTGCTGTATGTCACACGCTTTCTTAATCCAGCTGAGTTATGAGCGGTTGGAATCGCCTCGTGTGACCTTGTTATTTGAAAAGGGGTCTTGCGGGGCCGTTTCGTTAGATAAGAGATAGACTATTGGTATTTTTGCTGCTGATTTCTCAATAAAACTATTCGTTAGAAGGGTATCGCTTAAAGGGATGCGAAGAATACATGAACCCAGAATAAGCCTTTTCTTATTTTAGCTGTTTAATAAAGCGTCATTATTGGTGACACAAGTCTAAAATATTTATCTTTTTATCATTTTTTTTCTACCTCATTTCATCGGTGGTGGGCAAAAAAACACCGTAATTTCGCACCTGAAAACACTGTGAAATGAAAAAAACTTCCTCAATTTCCTTATTCATGTAATAAAATCACCTGCCAGCAACAAGCTGTCGTAGGCTTTTATTATATCCTCACGAGCATTAGTTCCTAGAAGGAAATACTGCTAGTGGTTAGGGTTGACCGTATAGGGTTGAAAGGTTTGCAGGTTAGTCAGCACCGACTTTGAATGGTTTATTTGCAGAAAAAGTATAACTGTAAGTTTTTGATTTTAAGTGGTTACGATGATTTGTTTCCTGTGGGGGATAATGGTGCTGGTGTTATATGTGGTATTTCACGAACGGTTGTTTACACTTGTGGATAATAGCTTTGCTTGCATTGTACACATGAGGAAACGTCAGTTGGGCCTTAGTTATTTGCAAAGGCGCAGGTACTCGGCGGCATCAAAGTCTAGAAGCGGAGAGTAATGTGACGTGTAGTTGCATTTGATTGCTGTTTTTTTAGCTAAATAACCGAGTTAGCACCTTTTATGACAAGGTATTTACTGGGTTTTCAGTTATAATTCACCGCAACATAAGTGTGAAAAGAAATCCATGAATCAATATTTAGCTATCACTTCACGAGGTCTTGAAAACCTCCTTGCAGAAGAACTTACGAAACTTGGCGCTGACAGCGTTCAGGTTGTACATGCTGGCGTCCGTTTTAAGGCCGAGCAAGCAACGGCTTACCGATGCTGTTTATGGACGCGAGTAGCATCGCGCATCATCTTGGTACTGAGCGAATTTAACGTTCGTGATGACATGGATTTGTATTTAGGTGCGGCTGCGATTAACTGGCCAAATTACTTTGGTAGTGACACCCGTATCATTGTTGACTTCAATGGTACCAACCGTGAAATCCGTAACAGCCAGTACGGTGCAATGAAAGTGAAAGACGCCATTGTCGATCGCTTTACCAAGGCTGATTTACGTCGTCCAAGCATTGATCGTGAACGCCCAGAGCTACGTATCCACATGCGTTTGTCTGGTGAGAAAGGTGTACTGGGCCTTGATATGGCCGGTAGCGGTCTTCATCAGCGTGGTTACCGTAGCGAAGCAGGTAAAGCGCCATTGCGTGAGACCCATGCGGCGGCATTGGTGATGAAGTCTGGCTGGACGCCAGAGAAGCCATTGCTAGACCCAATGTGTGGTTCGGGTACTTTGCTTATTGAAGCGGCGCTGATCGCGGCAAATATTGCGCCAGGTATCAAACGTCAACGTTGGGGCTTTGAGGCGATTAAAGACTTTGACCGTGAAGGTTGGCTTGAAATTCACGCTGAAGCGAAGGTAAAAGCCCGTCGTGGTCCTGCAAATGTCACAACTAAGTTTTTTGGTCGTGAAATGGACCGCCGCGTTCTCTCTATCGCGCGCGATAACGCAGGTCGTGCCGGTGTTAAAGATCTGATTGATTTTGAATATGGTGACGCGACTCAGCTTACATGCCCAGAGGGGTTCTCTGAAGGTGTGATCCTGTGTAACCCTCCGTATGGTGAGCGTATGGGGACAACGCCTGAACTGGTCTCTCTGTACAGTGAACTAGGTAACCGTTTGAAGCTTGCTTTCGCCGGCTCTACCGCTTCAATGTATTCATCTTCTAATGAATTGTTAAGTTGTTTGCGTATGCGTGCAGACAAGCAGTTCAAATTGAGCAATGGTGCGCTGGATTGTGTGCTGAAAACATACCAGATCACAGCCGGTGGTGTTAAGCATGTTGAAGGTGAAGCTGAAGGGCGCGTCGAAGAGAAAGAAGTCGCACCAGATTTTGCAAACCGCTTGAAGAAGAATATTACCAAGCTAAGCAAGTGGGCAAAGAAAGAAGGGCTGGAGTGTTACCGCCTCTACGATGCTGATCTACCAAACTACAATGCAGCGATCGATAAATATAAAGACTTCCTGATTATTCAGGAATACGCGGCACCTAAAACGGTTCCGGAAGAGACAGCACGTCGCCGTTTGATGGATATCATGCGCGCAACGATTCAGGTAACCGGTGTTGAAAACAACAAGGTTATCCTAAAAGTGCGTGAGCGCCAGAAGGGTAAGAGTCAGTATCAGAAGCTTTCTAGTGCTGAACGCCACATGATTGTGAATGAGTACGGCGTTGATCTGAAGGTTAATCTATACGATTACCTTGATACCGGCTTGTTCCTTGATCACAAGGTGACGCGTAAGCAGCTTGGTAAAATGGCTGCAGGTAAAGATTTCCTTAACTTGTTTGCTTACACGGGTTCCGCAACGTGTCACGCTGCTTGTGGCGGTGCGAAGTCAACAACAACTGTTGATATGTCCAATACTTATTTACGTTGGGCACAAGAGAACATGGAGCTTAATGGCCAAGTGGGCTCTCAGCACCAGTTTGTTCAAGCGGATTGTCTGCAATGGTTGCAAGAAGCGGATGGTGACTTTGATCTTATCTTCATTGATCCGCCAACGTTCTCAAACTCGAAGCGAATGAAGCAGAGCTTTGATGTTCAGCGTGATCACATCATGCTATTTGAGAACCTAAAACGTATGCTAAGACCAAATGGTCAGATAGTTTTCTCGAATAATAAGCGTCAGTTCAAGATGGACATCGAGAAACTTGAAGAACTTGGCTTACAAGCGAAGAACATTTCTGATAAAACGTTGCCAATGGACTTTAGTCGCAACAAACAGATTCATAACTGCTGGATCATTACCCACAAGGAAGATTAAGTGCTAATCACGCTTTATAGCACAGAAGGGTGTCATCTTTGCGAGCAGGCTTATAGCCTGCTCGTACAAGCTGGTGTAAAAGAGCACGTTCAAGTGGTGGATATCGCCTTTGATGACGTGCTTTTTTCTCGTTACGGCGTCACAATTCCTGTGCTCTCTATTCTTAATCCTGATTCAGACTCAAATAGCCCAGAACTCGGTTGGCCCTTCGATGCTAATGAGTTGGCACTATGGTTAAACAACAATGGCATTAATTAATATTAGTAACGCCCAATTGGCGTACGGTGATCACGCGCTGCTTGATAAAGCAGAATTTCTTCTACAGCCGAAAGAGCGTGTTTGTCTGGTCGGCCGTAACGGTGCTGGTAAATCCACTTTGATGAAAGTGATTGCCGGTGATGTATTGCTTGACGATGGCAGTATTCAGCGTGAGTCCGAGCTGGTTGTTTCGCGTTTAGAGCAGGATCCTCCTCGTAATGCAGAAGGGACCGTTTTTGATTATGTTTCAGAAGGTCTAGCAGAAATAGGGCAGGTATTGAAAGAGTACCACCACCTGTTGGATTTGATCACCCATGATCCTTCTGAGTCTAATTTCGCAAAATTAGGTCGAGCGCAAGAAAAAATTGATCATGCTGATGCCTGGCAATTCGATAACAAGATCTCATCGGTGTTGGAGCATCTTCAGTTAGAGCCAAATACATTGCTCAAAGATTTATCCGGTGGTTGGCAGCGTAAAGCCGCATTAGCGCGCGCACTGGTTTGTGACCCTGATATCTTGCTACTTGATGAGCCGACTAACCACTTGGATGTTTCTACTATTGAATGGTTAGAAGGCTTCCTAAAAGAGTTTAGAGGCTCGATCATCTTTATCTCGCACGACCGTGCGTTTATTCGCTCGATGGCAACCCGAATCGTCGACCTCGACCGTGGCCAGCTAGCGTCTTTCCCTGGTGATTACGATCAGTATCTCGAAGATAAAGAAGAGATGCTTCGGGTAGAAGCCGAGCAGAATGCTGAGTTCGATAAAAAGCTAGCGCAAGAAGAAGTGTGGATCCGTCAGGGGATCAAAGCACGTCGAACTCGTAACGAAGGACGGGTTAGGGCACTGAAACAGTTGCGTCGTGAACGCAGCGAGCGCCGTGAAGTGGTAGGCAAGGCCGACATGCAACTTCAAGATGCGCAGCGCTCGGGCAAAATCGTGTTTGAGGCTGAGCATATTAGTTATAGCTATGGCGACAAACCAATCATCAACGACTTCAGCTTCAATGTTATGCGTGGTGATCGTATTGCACTCATCGGTCCCAATGGTTGTGGTAAGAGTACGCTGTTAAAAATTATGCTGGGTGATCTTCAGTCACAGGGTCACTTTCATTGTGGTACAAAACTAGATGTAGCGTACTTTGATCAGTATCGCGAAGTCCTGGACCCTGAAAAGACAGTCATGGACAATCTGGCTGACGGTAAGCAAGAAGTGACGGTGAACGGCCGCACGCGCCATGCCCTCGGCTATCTTCAGGACTTCTTGTTCCATCCACGCCGTGCCCGTACCCCGGTTAAAGCGCTATCAGGTGGAGAGAAAAACCGCCTGCTGTTGGCGAAACTTTTCCTTAAGCCTAATAATTTATTGGTGCTAGATGAACCAACCAATGATTTAGATATCGAAACATTGGAACTTTTGGAAGATATTCTTGCCAACTATCAGGGTACTTTGTTGTTAGTGAGCCACGACCGTCAGTTCGTTGATAATACAGTGACAACAAGCTGGATTTTCGAAGGTAACGGTGTCATTGATGAATATGTTGGTGGCTACCACGATGCCCAGGAACAACGTGCTAATTCGCTGAGCCTAAGGGCGAAGGCACACGCTGCCGACATAGAGGCAGAAAAGAAAAAAGATGAGAACAAGCAGCGTCAGACTGAACGTCCTAAAGCAGGTAAAAAGCTCTCTTACAAACTGCAGAAGGAACTGGAAGATCTGCCGCTAAAAATTGAAGAACTGGAAAATGAAATTGCGCAGTTGCAGGAATTGATTAATGATCCTGCTTTCTTCCAGGACGTGAAAAATGACACTGAAGGCACGCTGAACCGTTTGGCGGAAGCAGAAGCTGAATTTGAGCAAGCATTTGAACGTTGGGAAGAGCTTGAGGCAATGCAGAAGGAAGCTTAATGCAACATAAGACATTAAAATTGTCAGCACTGGCCGTTTTGGTAGCCGGTGCGACAGGCGCTAACGCCGCTGTTTACCGTGTGGTTGAGGTTACGGACAACTCAGGTATTACGTCCCAAGATTATTACAGTAATTTGGATATTAACCAGGAAGTCGAATTTTACGGTCAGGGTATCACTGCATCTGCAGCTGGTGACAACTGTTTTGATGGTAGCTGTAATGATTCTGACTATTCAGTATTCGGTGAAAGCCGTTTTGGTGCTGATGGCATCAATTATCGTGATGAAGTGCCGTTTATTCTTGATAATATTCAACGTGTTAACGATGAAGATGATCTATACCGATACTGTGACAATAATTTAGGCCCGAATACTTGCCGTGAATGGGCGCGTACCCAGTTCTATGGTAATGGCTACAACACCAATGACATTTCAGATCGCAGTGGCTTCGGCGGCTTGATCCGTGAACAAGAAGCATGGAGCCAAAACTTCTTCTCCAATGCGACTGCCATTAGTGGTTTTGAATCCTTCTCTGCAGTTGAAACTTTTGCAGATGAGCAAACTAACTATGATACCGATGCAGTAGCGGCATTGGGGTCAATCGTTGATTCAGGCAATCATAAAACCACTAACAGTGTGATCAATGCTCAAGGCACAGCCGATACCGTTGGCGAATATACTTTGGGTGTGACAAGCGGTGCCTACTTCTACGACAACCAGCGCTATGCTCGTCAGTTTAACAAGCGTGGTTTTGTTAATCTTGGTGATGACAAGGTAGGCCTTGCTCCAGCCGGTACGGATTCACTGACAACAACTGCTGGCCAATCTCTAGCGTGGGATACGGTTGAATATAACGGCCAGCTGCTGGTTGTGGGAAGTGCGTCTTACGATCGAAGCGATTTTAGTGACAGTGACAACAAGGTGCCTAATAACCGTAGTAACCGAGATGATCCTACCTTTAGTGAGTCGGCTTTCAGAAATTGTCCGACAAGGTTTGAAGAAGGTCTAGACAGCTTCTACGGCACCAAAGAGTGTCAGCTGTCTGTATTTGCTAACGACGGTGTCTTCTGGACAGTTGACGGAACCACATCAAGTGTTGATGCTCAGCTGCTTTCAAAGAACGACCTAGCTACTTTGGACCCTGATAACAAGGACCGTTCATTCCAAGCCGGAGCACGAGCGGTTGAGCTTGTTAATGGTCAACCCGTTGTTGTTGGGTTTACCACCGATCGTTATGACAATGACTACTATGCGATGCGGGCGGCAATTTGGGAGCTTCCGGAAGACGCGACGAGTGTAACAGAAGAGGGCTTCACCAAAACGATAATACCGGGCCTTGAACTGGAAAGCAGTGGTGACCGTGTGCTGACCTATACGCTTGCGACCGGTATAAACAAGAATAATAAGGTGATTGGTGTTGCGAAAAACTTCCGTTCTGATAACCGTTCATACGTAGAGCGTATGTTTGTTTATGACAACGAAGAGAAGCCAAATGCACCGACATTTTTGGATACTTCCATCTCTGAATTGTTCTTCAATGGTGCCAATGGTCACCCAGGAGCAATTAATAACAATGATCAAATTGTTGGTCGCTTAGATGCTGAGTCAGTGAATCAGGTTGATGGTCGTTTCCGTCGCCAGCGTGCTTTTACCTATGCGATGGGCGATATTGAAGGCTCAGTTGCATTGAAGAAAGGTGATGTGTATTTCCTTGACGATTTGACCAATGATGGTGATGAGAACGGCACAGCGAATATGTACCGTATCTTTGATGCTACAGGCGTAAATGATGCAGGTGTTATCTCTGCAACAGCTTATAAGTGTGAAAGCGGCTACGACGATCTGACGACAAACTCTTTCTGTCAAGGTGGTGAGCCAGGTGTGGAGCGCACAGTGGCTGTGAAGCTTGTTCCGATTGTTGCTGATGATGAGCCGACAGTTCAGGAGCGGCCTAAGTCAGAAGTCAATATTGAACGTAGTGGTGCATCGCTTGGCATATTGGCAATGGCTTTCCTTGGCTTCCTAGGGTTCCGTCGAAGAAAGTAATTTTTTGTCAAAATTGGTCAAATTACACTCAGGCTCACAATTTGTGAGCCTGTTTTGTTTTCGTAGTTGATCTCTGCTTCTGTTTCGCTAATTCTTAATAGTGGAGACACAACATCTCCATCATTATGCAATAGTAATGAATGTAAATGATAAGGATGAGGATCGAACTTATGAAGAGACAAAAGCGGGATCGTCTGGAACGCGCACAATCTCAAGGCTATAGAGCTGGCATAAATGGACGTTCCAGTGAAGACTGTCCGTATCAAGCGACAGATGCCCGTACTAACTGGCTAGGTGGCTGGCGAGAAGCACGAGAAGATCTGCAATCTGGCCTGTTTAAATAATAAACCTCCCTTCATATCTCCCTTATTGAGCCCCTATTAGGAACAGGGGCTCTTTCTATTCTACAGGCCATGGCGATAAGCTGGGGGCAATGGGCAATGGACCAACACTTCATGTCTGCTAGTTCAGCATTCATTGATATTGATATAGTGACGGCGTAACTTTACGTGAACGTACTTGAATGGCATAGTGCCACTAGCCACTAGCCACTAGCCAGATACAAAAAAAGCCGCCATTGGCGACTTTTTGATAACTTGTTTACTGTTGCTTAGAAGTTTGACGTATCTTTGAATAGGCCAACTTTCAGATCTTTTGCGACGTAAATCTCTTTACCATCAACCAAGACACGGCCATCGGCAACACCCATGATGAGCTTACGGTTGATAACGCGCTTAAGCTGGATTTCATAGGTTACTTTTTTCGCTTCTGGCAGGATTTGACCAGTAAACTTCACTTCACCTACACCCAAAGCACGACCTTTACCTTCGCCGCCAGCCCAACCAAGGAAGAAGCCAACCAGCTGCCACATGGCATCTAGACCAAGGCAGCCTGGCATTACAGGGTCACCTTTGAAGTGGCAATCAAAGAACCACAGGTCAGGGCGGATATCTAACTCAGCATGGATGAAACCTTTGCCGTGGTCACCATCTTCATCGGAGATGTTTACAATACGGTCAATCATCAGCATGTTGTCAGATGGCAAGGAAGGGAAAGCTGGACCGTAAAGTTCGCCTTTACCACATGCAACAAGTTCGTCGTAATTATAAGATTGCTGGCGTTTCATCAGACTTTAAAACTCCTTAAAAAGTATGGAGGCAATTTAGCTTACACATGTACGCCAAACAACTCGGATCAGTTCTGGACCAACCAGTTACGGATGCGCGCTAACAAACCGATGTGCTTCACCATTTCACCGTTATGGAAGATATCAATGCGCTCTGCAATCTTTGCCAACAGAGTCTCTGCATCCTGATCATCGCTGCGGAAGGCTTGGCCGGTAAGTAGTGGTAGAGCATCATCAACACTTTCTGCGCTCCACAAGTGGAATTTCCCGTTTTTGATGGCATCGAGGATTTCATCATTGAGACATAGGTTAGTCATGTTTGTTTTCGGTAATATGACACCTTGGTTACCCGTTAGGCCGCGGAATGCACAAACCTGATAGAAACCTTCGATCTTTTCGTTAATGCCACCTACAGCCTGTACACGGCCAAATTGGTCAACAGCACCGGTCACAGCGATTTGTTGATTAAGAGGCTGCATTGATAGCGCAGATACGAGTGAGCATAGCTCTGCCAAAGAGGCACTGTCGCCATCGACTTCGGAATACGATTGTTCGAAAACAATAGAGGCGGAGAAAGGTAAAGGTTGGTCTAAATCCAATGCGGTACTGATAAATGCCTGCATGATCATCATACCTTTGGCATGGATATTACCGCCAAGCTCTGCTTTACGCTCAACATCCGAGATATCACCGTCACCAAAGTGCACCACACACGAAATTCGGGCAGGCTCGCCATAGGCGCGAGGGTGTCCCGGTACTTCAACGACAGTCAGCCCGTTGACCTGACCGACTTCTTCACCTTGGCAATCAATAAGTACCTGACCGTGATGGATATCTTCAATTGCACGTTCTGGCAAGTAAGACTCGCGATATTCACGCGCCTGTATTGAATCTCTCAGGTGCTGGGCAGTAATTTTCTGATCTTGCGACTCAAGGGCGGCTTCGCAAAGTAGGCTTTGGTGCCAAATAGGGCAAAGCGGCACGCGGGTTTGATCTTCGGCGTAACGGGCGCCTGTCTTTAGCACCATCTCTAGTGCTTGTGAGTCCGCCAGCTCTGGCAGTTTGGCTTTCTTGATAATGGCTTTGAGGTAAGCGAGATAAAGCGGAAGGTTATCCTTGTCAATGATCAAGTCCTGTTCGAACTCGCCATACATGGTAAAGCCCGAAGAGATGTCCGGTTCGGCATTCTCCAGCTCAGCCATCAGGTAACGGTCGCCAATCAGCACCAGTTTGATATTGAGCTGCTCTGCTGGTGGCAGAGGGTACAAGGACTTGTTTGAGGCTGCTTGCCATTCCAGCGTCCCATTCATCAAAATGCTTTTAAGACGAGGCCATAAACTTGGGTTCGCTAGGATAGCCGTGACAGAAAGCACTAAGTAGCCATTGTTGGCCTGGTGTACAAGCCCATGTTTTACCTGCTGCTTGCTGATGTTGTTTTCTTCAATCGGTGGATATACGGCACCAAAAAGGTTTTGATCGGTAACATTCTCGCCAGCGACGATGACCGGTGATTTATTGTGGGCTTCAGCTTGTTGTGAAATCAGCTCAATGACATAATCACGGTAAACCTTATTATCAGGTGCGGTAATACGTAATACTCGAGGTTGAAGTTCGACAGCAGTAAACCGGCGCACAGCATCTGATAGGCGATCTTGCAAGGTTCCTGTAGTCGCGGGAAGAAGATCATCATACTGTTCAAGGATGGCTTGGTACTGAGAGTAGTCTGGAGTCATCGAGCGCCAGTTTTGTTCATGCATGGGCGTGTGCTTTATTTCGTAATGTGAAAAGGTCAGCAGTATAAATGAATCAATGCCTGCATAATAGCTTAGTGTGTAATGTTATTGACTTCATTTGCAATTTGGTTGAGATCGACTTAAAAACAAATGCTTAAAGTTCAAAATGGAATTGAGCTTTAGGTGTCTTACAGTTACACTGTCACTACTTAAGTTTAGACTTATCGAGAACCCCTGACGACTATGAAATATCAGCAGCTTGAAAACCTTGAAGCCGGTTGGAAATGGAATTATCTAGTAAAGAAATGGAAAGAAGGTGAAGCGATCACCGGGTACATTGATACCAGTGAAGCAAAAGCAGCGGTTGATGGCCTCTTATCTATCGAACATGAACCAACCAAGGTGCTAAAGTGGATTGATAGCCATATGTCACCGGAGCTTGATAAAAAGCTTAAACAAGCTATCCGCGCCAAGAGAAAGCGCCATTTCAACGCCGAGCAAGTTCATACCCGTAAAAAATCTATTGATCTTGATTACCGTGTTTGGGAAAGGCTGGCGGAGAAATCCAAAGAGCTGGATTGTACCTTGTCTGACACCATTGAGTACTTGTTGAGTGAATCCAACAAGACGGAGGTGGCAAGTAAGCAGGTATTGGATCTCAAGCATGATCTCCATGAACTGCTTGATTTTGAATAGGCTAAGTAAAGAAAAGAACTAGAATCTAGATATAGCCTCTAGCTAAAGCGAAGATCTACTCAAAACCTTTTGAATTACCATTTTGTAGATCTAGGCATGAAAGGAACTTAGAGAGGAGCCAAGTATGGAATTTATGGGATTTGTGATTGTCCTTGCCATTGTTGTATTTATTTTGGTGTTTAAAGATCGGCCAATCATGGTGCTGACCTTTGAGGAGGGAAAACTCACTCAGCAGAAAGGTCAGATCCCAAATGGCTTTTTGGCCGGCTGCAAAGATATCGCGCATAAGCAGCCGTTTTCTGGCAAGATCAAAGTCTATAAGAATCGTTTTGCGACCAAACTGGTTTTTTCAAAGACGGTGCCAGCCAAGGTGAAGCAGCGTATCCACAATGTTTTTCCGCATAACGGCGGCTCAAAGAAGCGGGGAAGACGCGCTTAAAGTCGATTAGATTCGCAGACAATAAGCTCTCCAGCCAGGGGAGCTTTTTTGTATCTAACATCAATAGAGATTACCTATATGCTAACACCCCACGCGTTTCGTTTAACTCTCGGTACCGACCTGAAGTCGTCCATTTTGGCGTATGTGCAACAACAAGACATTAAAGCAGGCTCGCTGCTAAGTTGTGTTGGTTGCCTTTCCCACGCCTCTATTCGGCTTGCCAATGAATCAGAGAGCCTCGAACTAGCAGGGCCGCTAGAAATTCTCACCCTAAGTGGCACCTTAACGCCAGAGCATGTTCATTTGCATATCTCCGTGGCGGATAAATCAGGGCGTGTCTATGGCGGACACCTACAGGAAGGTTCTATGGTGTCTTATACTGCAGAGGTTTGCCTGGCAGAATATACCGATTTGTCTTTTACCCGTGAGCCTGACGCTACGACAGGCTTTACCGAGCTGGTGGTAAGATAACGGCTCCTTAAGTCATGGCTTTCCACGGCCGAATTCCGAGGGCCTTAATGCCGTATATACTTGTTACCATTAGCGGTATCTTATGCAGGTGATGAAGTTATGGATAAGGCCTCAGAGGTATTAATACCTTCCGGTTTGTCATTTCAGGAACAGTTTCAAGGGAATTACTGTTTTGGCTGTGGGGCAGAGAACCCACAAGGATTGGTAAAATAGCCGTAGAGGCTAAGCTAACGGCCGTGAGGGTGCCTGATTCTTGGATGACGGTATGATATTGCTCTTAGTGTTAGTTTGTTTCAGGTTTACTTGGAAGCGGCATTTAAAGCTATTCCAATGTGGCAGGCTGCGCTGGTGGCGGAAAAGTAAATCGATATATTGCAAAACAGCCGCAGAATTTCGATTCTACAGCTGTTAATTATTCGGCTTCGAGGAAGTCTATTTCGTTAGAGTACTTTTAGCATGGGAAACGGCTATATCAACTAAAGCCTGATGACTGGTTAGATAATGATGGATCTTTTGTTGCAGGTCGCTTAAGGCTTGCTCGGCTTTTATTCTATTTTCTTTCTCTTGTTCTAATTGCTTTCCAAGTTCAACGGCCATATAACCGCCTTTAATTAACGCTTTGGTTGTGACGTTGCTCTCAGTAATCGACTTTAGCTCTTCGATCATATAATAGTGCTGGTCAATATCTCTTATTGTAATAGCCATGTGCAGATAACGCGTAAAAGATAGCATTATGAGTTGATTGATATTTTTGTCAATGGTTTTGATGCTTTTCTCTCGAGGCTGTATCTTTGAGTTAAATATATTTTGCTATCAATTATGAGTGTGAAGCTAATGGGCAAAACTATGGTGTGCAGTGTTTTAATGCCAATACACGATAAATTGGCGGTGAAGGCTATTGTAGACACTGTTCGACAACGATTAGAATTCATTAATAAAGCGATAAAGGTAGTAAGGAATATTTGTGAACCAGCAACTGAGTCAGATAAAGCGTCGGGCGATGGAAAGTCGTACGAGGGAGCTATCTAAACCTTCACTACCAGGATTAATGGAAGTCTCTCATGGGAGCGAGATTACACTGAGCGTTAAAACACCGGTAGGGCAGCTCTATCAGGTGAGTTCAGTGTTTATTGGTACCAATGGTAAAGATAAACTGTTTATCGAACTGCCAAAGGTGACAAAGATTGAAAGAGAGCAATTTTTCCAGCTCGGTTATCGGGTGACCATTAAGGCTGTTTCTGAAAAAGGTGAAGGGGCTTTGGTTAATGTAAGAACCAAGCTCAGCCATATTATTACAGATCCCGTTCCGCTGTTAGTTGTTGATATTCCTCCTCAGATAAACGTTGTTCAGTTAAGAAAAGAACCGCGTTATAACGTTAGCCTCGAGGGTAAAATCGTTCTACCCAATCGCGTGGTGCATGTGGTTCTAAAAGATCTGTCTAGCTCCGGTTGCAGTTTCTATCTAGAAGCAAATGGTCCAACGATAGAGATCAATAGTCATTTGGCGATTGAAATAGTTCATCCTAGTACGGAACTAATGTATCCGCTATCGGGGAAAGTCTGTAATCATCAGCTGATGGGGGGGAATAAACAGCTTGGCATCGAGTTTGATGATCTCGGTCAGCAAGCTGTGAGGGAGTTAATGAGTAAGCTTATTTTTGATGGAGCTAAGCTTTCATTTAAGAAATAGGGTTGAGCGACAGTTAAATACGTTGTTTATCCATTACGTTGTAACGGGTGGAATGAACTAATCTTCACTCAATAGGAGTATATCCAGCTTTTCAAGGCAACGTTGAATTTTTTGCATCGAAAGCGGTTTGACCAAGTAGTCGTTTGGTTTATGGGAAATGACCCGTTTTACGGTATCAATGTCGCTGTCACCCGTTACGATAACCACAGGAAGAGAAGGATATTGTGTTTTGATATATTGTAATACCTCAATACCGTCTAAAGGTTTGTACAGATTCAGATCGAGAAAAACACAATCAACTGTATTTTTAAGCAAAGCGGTATAGGCTTGCTGTGCGGTAAGCGCATAATGTAATTTTTGAATAGGGACGCTTTTTCTTAGCAGCTCGGCCATGATTTTGGCCATCATCTTATTATCTTCAATGATGAGAAACTTATTCATACTGGTTTTTCCTTAAACTCATCGTATTTTTGCTAAGTACAACAACAAAGCTCTTCTATACCCATGTAGCGTTAAGTCGTTTGGTTAAGCGGGAATGGTATTAATATATATTATGATAGGGATAATATACGATCAACTTGTCTGAAGATGAACCATATTTTGATCTCTATTGCCAGAACCTACATGCTAGTGCACTATAATTTTTTCATTCGTTAACTATAATCAGCTTTAAGCGATATAAAAAGTAAGGCTTTTTGTGCGTTCTAAAAAGGGGACAATAGCGCACAGCCGCGTTAGACAGAAATATAGGTGACTCTATCTGCCGATTCGATCTGGATTGCATTTTTTACTGCTGGTGGCTGAACTTCAGCACTCTAACTTTATGCTTTAATCTCAACTTTTCTGCATGAGTACCCCATGAGGTACGATCATGGAAATCTATGGAATTATGAGTCATCGCCCACGGATACTGTTTCGTTGTACACCCATAAGAGGTTGTTCTCGTAAAATCTCTACGGATGTCAGTTATGCGTTGGGTTGGTGCTTCATATAAAAGCATAATGCACCATAACTTTTAATTTGATCCACAACAAATAACACAAATAGGGTAATTACCACCTCTAAGCAATGCATGCACTCGACACCAACCACAATATTGATAGGCGCAGGGGCGCCCAGTAATTCATCTGTGTCAGCATTGATCTTCTTAGGACGATTTTTTACCGAGATTATCGAGTATGCAGACATAGAAAATGCGAGCATTTAGATCAATCCCGCAGTAATAATCGCACTGTTGGTTATAAAATCTTACTGAGTCTTCTCCATATTGGGTTTAGTCGCCTTCTGATGGCTATGCTGTCGGAGAAGGCTCAATAAGTATCAAGGCCTTTACCACGGAACATTTTTGGTATGGGTTGTTTGTCTGTTTACGGTGGTCTTTTGGGGCGGACAACTTGTAGCGGCGTTATAAGCACAAGACAAATTACACATAAGGATATCGATGGAAGAGCTTCAAGGTGGACGCGAAGGTCATATTTTTCGCTCTGATAATAAGATTTATCGACCACGTGGCAAGTGGTCTGAAACTGTACAGTTTTTGTTGTCACATATTGCCGAACACGGCTTTAATTCGGCACCTAAGCCTTACGGTTTCGACGGCAAAAATAATGAGATATTGTCTTACGTGGAAGGCGACGTTTTCAATTATCCGCTGAAAGGTAATATCGCTACGACTGAAGCACTGACTTCTGCTGCAAAACTTCTTCGCTTATACCATGATGCATCTAGTTCGTTTTTATCAAAACATTCGAACCAACCAATGAAGTGGATGCTTCCAAGTCGGGAGCCAACAGAAGTTATCTGTCATGGGGATTATGCGCCTTACAATGTTTCGCTGATGGGCTCAGAAACAGTGGGGATTATTGATTTTGATACTGCGCACCCAGCACCGAGAACTTGGGATATCGCTTATGCTTTGTACTGCTGGGCTCCATTTAAAACTCATGAATATGATGCAATGGGTGACTTAGCATCTCAGTCGATAAGAGCCAAGCAGTTTTGTGATGCTTATGGTTTGCTTGACGTTGACCGCTTGGGTTTAGTGAATGCAATGATCGACAGGATTCAAGCTTTGGTCGACCATATGCACAATGAAGTCAGTAATGGTAACCAAGCTTTCATCGAAAATATCAACGATGGGCATCATTTGGCTTATCTGACAGACATTAACTACCTTAGCAGCCATCAGCAGTATATTATCGATGCATTGGTGAGTTAAACCGTTCTCGAGCCCAGAAATGGGAAGCCCCGCAGGCTTCCATCCCGACAATTGCAGGTGGAATGTAGGCAAACAAAACTAGGACTTTTGAACGAGTTATTGTTTTATGGAGCAGTATCTTGCCTTGTTCATACTGAACGGATGTTTGGCTAGATCAATAGTGACATGGTGGCCTTGATGACTATCGAGCAGACCATGGTGCACCATAACTTTGAATTTGACCCACAACAAGCTGAAAACGTAGCACAAAAAATAACACCGCTTATCGTGAAATACGGCGGTAATCCGCCACCATGGTTAGCTAGGTACATGGCTGTAGCTGCCATTGGTATGCTTGGGCTGTCTAGCAATATGTAAGTGCGTAGCCTCAAGATTAAAGATACTGAACTTGCCAAGAAAGAAGCATGACCAGCAGCAACAGGCCGCTTGAAACTACAACCTATCAACCAAAACAATGCGCTGAGTAATCATCATGTCTATGTGGTTGGCATGTCAGGCTAGGGCGCAAGTTCGGCCCGCACTCCATCAACATGTTCCAGCGTGGACGAGTTTCTGTATATCGAGGCGTTTACTGAATCAGTGTTGATTGCTACCGAATGTGGCGATTACCGTTGAGTACATGGGCGAGGCGGGGGCGGTTGGTTTTGGTCGCTACATTCCGCCAACGGATGGTCAGGAAGTTGCTATCACCCAAACGCCAACCGTGACCCTGTCACTCAACCAGCAGGTGAACATCGGCCAGTTCCACAAGTGGCATTGTTACTGGGCAGCAGGTTGTGATTACAGAGCTACCAAGGGTGAAATTTGAAAGTGGTCAGGCGGTTAGAGTCTATGCAACTACGCCAATTTTGACCAAACCCGTGGGTGGTGACGGCATTTCAGCCCGCAAACTACCCATTAAGAGTGGTATTTCACCAATAAATGCCAATGCATCACACTGTCACATTTTAATGAAAGCAGACTTAGCAAACACTCACGGAAAGTCATTAACGAGGGTTGGTAGTTGGCCGCAGGTGAACAGCTCAAACTTGAAACCACCGCCTTGAGATTTTCAGGTACCGACGGTGACACAGTTCAAATTATCGAGTTCATACGATGACAGGGAAATCATTAAAGGAGCGGCTGCCTGTAGGAGCCCACAAAAATGCATGTTATGAGTCATCTCGAACAATCCTGGCAAAGATGGAAGCCTCCAAGAACAATCTATGAGCAGGATGCTTATGCTCATTTGGGTGGACGTTTCCCGACATTGATGAAAGTACAATTACAAGAAAGCCAGCCAGCGTATCCGGCAGGTAATTATACCGTTCATAGCTCTAGTTTTATCGTGAACAAGTTTGGTAGCATTGAACTTAAACGGTTTGGCATGATGATCCAACCATTGGAGCCGGCATTATAATTAGCCGCAAACAAGAGTGCTGTGGGTATGACTGAAACTAAAGTTTACTTTGATGAAGTAACTCCAGAAATGATTTCTACATTTACTGAGCAAGATGGTTTTTACACATTCAAATCTTGGGAGGCACTTAATATCAGCTGTGCAACTGATTACGGTGATTATGATTTGGTAGAGTTAACGCCTGAGCTTTACAACGAAATGCTTGATTCAGGCGTGTTTGAAGGCCATGAACCAGATTAGACCCAGCTATAAAACTCAAACCCTTCTCAGTGCGCATTATGTACCATAGGGTAAAGCACTGATTTGTAAGGTTATGCGGGTTTTCCTTCACCTAAGGCGTTGATAAGGCGGGGGTTTTTATATTTGTCTTCAAGTAGCCCGTAAACTACTTTTTGATCATCAATTTCAAGTAAATCAGCGACTTGGAAAGCAACTTCCCAATCCATAGAGTTTAGTTCGTTTCTCCATTTACTCAAGCGAGAACGGCTTACCCCAATTTTCTGGGCAAGTTTATAGTCTGAGGGCAGGCCATACTTGCTTTTGACCATGTCTAACAATTCATTTGTGTAAGTCATCATTTACCCACGAAAATCCGTTATTTGTTAAATTTTAGGCTAACAAAATGTCTAAAACCACAGTTGAAGCCATGTTGACGTTTAATTGATATTGACTAATCCTATTGATGCATATCAAAAACTTGCTTGTATGGGGATGCAGACATGGAAAACGTCAAACAACCAATTTTAAATCCAATACACCAACCTTGCCCAGATATGGCTGGGTGTATTAATCCAAAACCTGAGCTCACTCAAAAATCTCTCGAAACCGTTCGCCAACTTCGTGAGAAGTTTGGCTTCAAAACCACCAAACAGCGTGCCAAGGAGCACAGCCAGTACCTCAAAGAATTAGCCATCTTTCAATACAACCGCGACTTGATGGCAGGGGGTGCAAAATGAATGTTCATAAAGAACTATATAAATTGTTCTATCAGGCCGAGCGCCTTAGCAGCGCAATCCTTTTTGAGAGATTTCGCGGGGGTAACTGTCCTCTTGATTCTTCGCAGGATGCGATACGAATGGCTTACATTTATGGCATTGATATCTGTGATTTGTTTAAAGTTCAAGCCGTTGCAACCGAAGTGATGTTTGATCGCAGAAAGCCAGAGTTTCAGCAGTCGCAAAGATTGCGGGATGCCATTGCTAAGCGTGAGGAGACATCAGCATGAAACCTATCAACTTAAACAATGCCGTTATTCTGGATACTGAAACCACTGGTTTATACGAAGATGCAGAAATTGTTGAACTATCAGTGATTGATGCTTTAACCCGTGAAGTCTTGATTGACACACTAGTAATGCCAGTTCAGCTAGTTCCCGGTGAAGCAATGGCAATCCACGGGATCACTAATCGCATGTTAGTGGGTTCATCAACATTTCCAGTTATCTACAAACAACTAGCCCAAGAACTAAAAGGCCGTGATGTACTGATTTACAACGCCGCCTTTGATGTCCGTTTGATTCGCCAAAGCCTCAAACGTTACGGCATTGATTTTATGCCATTCAAAACGCAATGCGTGATGGAATGGTATGCCGAGTTTTTTGGGGAGTGGAATGCACATCACGGCAACTTCAAATGGCAAAGCCTGACAAACGCCGCAATTCAGCAAGGTATTGATATTTC
>NZ_JBNNXT010000039.1:0-51274 GCF_052873815.1 Photobacterium sp. DNB23_23_1
GACGAGTCCCCAAAGGGTATCAAAAATGTGTTCAAGAGAGTGGATCAACCTGACCAGTTAATTTTCCAGTTTGGTATTATTTGGCGGGAGGCAATAGCCAGAATTTAAAAGGAGAGCATTTGCTCTCCTTTGTTGTTTTCGGCTGCCGTTCGCGCTTAGTGCAGGATACGGGCGCGGATAGTGCCGTCGATCAATTTTAGCTTCGACAGAGCTTCTTCCGATCGCTCGGTCTCGACATCAATTACCACATAGCCGATCTCAGCCCCGGTTTGCAGGTACTGGGCAGCGATGTTGATCCCTTCGGAAGCAAAGATTGTGGTGATCTGGTTGAGGATCCCCGGGCGGTTTTCGTGAATGTGCAGCAAGCGTGAGCACTCTCTGTGCTCAGGCAGGGATACCTCAGGGAATCCAACTGCAGATAGGGTAGAGCCGTTATCTGAGTACTTGGCCATCTTGCCAGCCACTTCAATACCAATATTTGCTTGTGCTTCCTGGGTCGAGCCACCGATGTGCGGTGTTAGCAGCACGTTGTCGAACTTGGCCAATGGGCTCTCGAACGGATCGTTGTTGGTTTTAGGCTCAACCGGGAACACATCGATAGCAGCACCGGCAATGTGGTTGCTCTCCAGCGCGCTGCACAGTGAGTCGATATCGACGACCGTACCACGGGCCGCGTTGATGAAAATAGAACCCGGCTTCATGCGGGCAAACTCTTCGGCACCCATCATATCTTGGGTATCTGGAGTTTCCGGTACGTGCAGGCTGATCACATCACACTTATTTAGCAGCTCGGTCATCGATGGTACTTGGGTTGCGTTGCCCAGTGATAGTTTGTTTTCGATATCGTAGAAGTATACCTTCATGCCGAGGTTTTCAGCCAAGATCCCAAGCTGGGTACCGATATGGCCGTAACCGATAATACCGAGGCGTTTGCCACGGGCTTCGAAAGACTGGTCGGCAGATTTTAACCATTCGCCACGGTGAGCCTTGGCATTTTTTTCTGGAATACCACGAAGCAGTAACAGGATCTCACCCAGTACCAGTTCAGCCACACTTCGGGTGTTGGAGAATGGGGCGTTGAAGACCGGGATCCCGCGTTTGGCGGCGGCACTCAATTCAACTTGGTTGGTGCCAATACAGAAGCAACCGACCGCAATCAGTTTTTGTGCAGCGCAGAAGACTTCCTCTGTCAGTTGGGTACGGGAGCGGATGCCAACGAAATGGGCGTCTGCAATGGCTGCAAGCAGTTCGTCACCGGAAAGGGATCCTTTGTGGTATTCGATGTTGCTGTAGCCTGCCTGCTGAAGTACCTCAATTGCTGAAGGGTGGACGCCTTCTAACAGCAGGATCTTTATTTTGTCTTTTTCCAGTGAAACTTTAGCCATTGATATTCATCCTTAACGCTGGTGGCTGAGGGGCTCATGGGAGCTGGGCTGAGGCAGGAAAAGGAAGGAATAGATTTCCTGTATACGGGCAACCCATGAGCACCACATTCGGTTTGCTTACATGCTGCCAGTTAAGTTATCAAAAATTGACCAGAATGGGTAAGAATATTACAGGATTGATAATAAAAAACGGCATATATTATGCCGTTTTGAAAGTGAGTAACGCTAAAAGCGCCTTTTTCTTTGTCAGCCAAGGTAAAAAAGGGCTAAGTGATTACTTTTCGAATTTTTTCACGCCTTCAGGGCTGCCGACAAGCAGAACATCAGCACCGCGGTGGGCAAATAGGCCAACAGTCACGACACCCGGCAGGGCGTTGATTTTGTCTTCCATTGCTTTCGGGTCGGTGATAGCCATGTTGTGGACATCCAGAATAATATTGCCGTTGTCGGTGACACAGCCTTCGCGGTACTCAGGGTCACCACCAAGCTTAACCAACTCGCGGCCGATGTATGAGCGTGCCATCGGGATCACTTCAACCGGTAGCGGGAATTGACCCAGCACATCAACTTGCTTGGTGTCATCAACAATACAGATAAACTGCTTGGCAATCGCTGCCACGATTTTTTCGCGGGTCAGGGCTGCGCCGCCGCCTTTGATCATGTCGTATTCGCCGTTGATTTCGTCAGCACCGTCTACATAAATATCTAGGCTAGAGACTTCGTTGGCATCAAATACAGGGATACCGATTTGCTCAAGGCGCTCAGTAGAAGCGACAGAGCTTGATACTGCACCTTTAATTTCTTCTTTGCGGGTAGCCAAAGCATCGATGAAGTGATTAACCGTCGAGCCAGTACCGACACCTACAATGCTGCCTTTCTTTACGTACTCTAGAGCAGCCCAGCCAGCAGCTTTCTTCATTTCATCTTGTGTCATGCTTATCTCCTCGTGATGACAAACGTTGCGCGGAGCGCTGATTATAGCCAAATAGCGGTCTGGCGTCAGTCGTTATCTGGCCGGATAAATGCACCCTAAGTTGGATAAAAAGACAACCCTATTAATAACATAGGCTTAAGTGATGGCTGTGGTACAGAAAAGACAAACGTTTGCGTCTAGATGGTGATTTTTTGTCAATATCACCACTTTTAAGCCCTGTTTGTCAGTACTTACCAGTGAAAATGGTACGACGGGGTGATGATCTCGGGGAGTGGGACATCCCAGGCCTCAAACGGCAGGCTGTCGACTTGTTGGCAATCATGGGCCAAACCAACGGGGCGCGGACCACGTCGTTCATTGTGCCACAGGCTCAAGGTTCGGTCGTAATAGCCTCCCCCCATACCTAGGCGTTGGCCGGTATTGTCGAAAGCAACCAGAGGAGTGCAGATAGTATCGAGCTCAATGACCGGTTTGACGAGTCGGATATCCAAAACTGGCTCTTGAATACCATAGCGGTTGCGGTTCATCCTCGTGGTTGGCGTGTAGTGGAGGAACAGCAGATGGCCTTTGCTAAATGGGTGGAGTACCGGTAGGTAGACCTCTTTTCCTTGCTGCCACAGCCATTCGATCACCGGGGTGGTATCGAGCTCACCATCGTTGGCGAGATAGAGGGCAATATGTTGAGCGTCGAGTAGACTGGTAGCCTGCTTGCAGTGTTCGAGTAAATCGCGCGCGGCAAGTGACTGCTGGACGGATGTTAACTGCCGTCGATGTTCACGGGTTTGTGTGCGAAGTTGCTGCCGGGTGGCTGATGCAGGGACCGCAGATCTCATAGCTCGTCCAATGACAAAAGGTTCTGAGGAGTTGAGGAGTCGATAACTGTCAGCAGCGTTTGCTCATCAAGTTTATCGTAAAAGGTATGCCCCAAGGTGCCGTTGCGCATTGTGGCCCTTGAACCAGATGTTCAAGGTGGATCAGCAACATTAACCGCAGGCTTCTCGGTACGGGCCGAGCTTGCTCAATAGTTAATCAAAGCTGATCCTGGGTTTTTGCTTATCGGCTCGGGGACGTTAATCCGCTGACGCACACCCCAGGGTCAATTCATTATCAACGCTTTGGCTGATATTGCAATGCTTTCTCCAATAAATCTTCCATCTCGCTGATTCTATTGGATAGTTTTTCAGCATTACGCTGTTGTTCTTGGCGCTCACTATGCAACTCGTTACAAATGTTCAAACCGGTAAACATTAGCAGCTGTTCGGCGTTGGTGATTTTAGTCCGCTCAGAAAGATCTTTTAAGCGTTGATCAAAATCGGCGGCTGCTGCACGCAGAGCGTCTTCCTGGCCTGCTGGGCAGTTCACCTTGAAGCTGCGGCCATATACCTGAATTTCTACTGCCTGGTTACTCATAAATGTTTAATCTGCTCCGTGCCAGATCGTCCAATTTGGCATTCCGCTGCGATTTGCGCTAGGAGGCCCAATATAGAAAAAGCCCTATCAACATGCAAGTGAGCCCGTCATGCTTTAGAACTAATTGTGTCTAATTAATCAGATATTAACCAGATTGAGGTAAACATCAGCCTCAGATCTGAAATGGCGAGTGACTGATCTTTTGTATAAATGGTAGCATACCATAAAGACGATCTACCCCTATGACAATAAGGTGAACAGCCCATGAGCGACGTAAAACTCCCTGCCTATGAAACCCTAGAACCAATGCTGAAAGAGCAAGGCCTGGCCGTTACCCCGTCAGAGCTGCATGGCCTGATCTGCGGGATGATTTGCGGTGGTATGGCTGTTGACGGTGAGCAGTGGCTGGCACCTATTTGTGACTATGCCAACCAGGGCGACGCGATGACTGATGGGGCCAAAACGGTTGTGCGCTCGGTGTTTGACGCGGCAGCCTGCGAGCTGGGCGGCCTGACCCAAACCCTTTTCACCTCGACGGCTGCCGAGCTGGCTGACGTTGATTTCACTGTTGAATTGTTGCTTCCAGGCGAAGACGCTGAGCTGATGCTCCGCGCCGAAGCACTCAGTGAATGGGTGACCAATTTTATTTCTGGCCTTGGTCTGATGGGGATGAACAAGCAGCAGTTGTCTGATGATGTCACCGAGGCGGTGGCGGCGTTGGAAGAAATTGCTCAGCTTGGTGTTGATGAAGACGAAGATATGCAAGAGCAGGCGATGCTTTTTGATAACGTGGTGGCTTATGTGCCGGAATGCGTGTTGACGTGTCTGATCGGTCTGAGCCAGCGCGGTGAAGCTGAAGAGGAAACGGCTGATCCAGCAGACAAGCCAACTCTTCACTAAGCATATGCACAGTACTTTCATTTAAGGGACAAATGTGAAGCAGTACGATGTCGTGATAGCCGGTGGTGCAATGGCCGGCGCAACCTTGGCAATTGCATTGGATAAACTGGGGGGAGGGAGGCTTCGTATTGCCGTTATCGAAGCGGTAGAGCCGAAGCTGGATCTTCACCCTGGCTATGACGCGCGAAGCATTGCCATTTCTCTAGGCTCGGCCCAGCAGCTCGACAGTATCGGTTGCTGGCAGGCGCTTTCTGGTGTGGCGACCGCCATTTCCCAGATCCATGTTTCAGATCGCGGCCACGCCGGTATTGTCCACCTTGATGCCCGTGAACGGGCTGTGGAAGCGTTGGGTTACGTGGTTGAATTGGCTGATGCCGGGCGGATCTTCCATCACAAACTGGCTAAGTTGGATCATGTTGATCTGATTTGTCCGGCTAAGATCGCTGAGATCGAACGTCATCAGCACGGTGTAGATATGATCTTGGACAATGGTGACCAGTTATACAGTCGCTTAGTGGTTGCCGCTGATGGTGCCCAGTCATCTGTTGGTGACATGCTGGACTTAGGTCGCAGCGAGTATGACTTCGAGCAGGTAGCGGTGATTGCGAATATAACCACAGATGAGGCGCATCAGGGCAGAGCGTTTGAACGTTTTACCCCGCATGGGCCGGTTGCCTTGCTGCCGATGTCGGAAGGCCGGAGTTCATTGGTGTGGTGTATAAGTCCTGAGGACCAACCTGAAGTGATGGGCTGGAGTGACGAGACGTTTCTTGCCAAGCTTCAGCAAACATTCGGTTGGCGTCTCGGTCGCTTGAGCCATACCGGTGCACGGCATGCCTATCCATTGTTATTGCGCCAATCCCAACGCCTGATTTCTCACCGGGTCGCCGTGGTGGGTAATGCGGCTCAAACGCTACACCCGATTGCCGGTCAGGGGTTCAACCTTGGCTTGCGTGATGTCATGAGCCTGGCCGAGGAAATCTGTCGTGAGTGGGCTCGAACCGGTGATGCCGGACATACTCGGGTTTTGAGCCGTTACCGCCAGCGTCGTGAGCCGGATCGTGACGCGACGGTTGGCATGACCGCTAGCTTGGTCAGTATTTTTGCCAACGATAGCTTGCCTTTTGTTGCTGGCCGTAACCTTGGTTTGATGGCGATGGAATGTGTAGATGTATTGAAAGCCCCGCTGGTACGGCGGGCGATGGGACAGGTAGATAGATAATCATGATGCAAAGTGTTGATGTCGCTATTATCGGCGGTGGTATGGTCGGCCTTACTTTGGCGGCTGCTTTGGCTGATACCGAACTACGGGTTGCGGTGATTGAAGGTAAGTTGCCTGATCCGGAACTTGCTCCACTCCCGGATGTCCGCGTTTCGGCACTGAGCCGGGCCAGTGAGCGTATCCTGCGCCGAGTGGGTGCCTGGGAGGGTATTGCTGCTCGCCGAATGGCGGCGTACAGCAAAATGCAGGTATGGGAGCAGGACAGCTTTGCCAATATTGCTTTTGATGCCGCGCGACTGGCCCAGCCGGATTTGGGGCATATTGCTGAGAACCGAGTCATTCAATTATCGTTGATGGATCGTGTTAAGCAACTGCCTAATGTCACCTTGATGGCGCCGGAGCGTTGTCAGAGTATTGCTTTTGGCGAAAGTGAAGCCTGGCTGAGTTTGGAATCTGGCCGTAACTTGACAGCGAAGCTGGTAGTTGGTGCCGATGGTGCCAATTCTTGGTTGCGCCAGCAGCTAGATATACCTCTGACTCACTGGGACTATGGCCACAGCGCAATTGTTGCCAATATCCGGTGCCGTGAACCGCACCAAGACACGGCACGTCAGATCTTCCGCCCAGAAGGGCCATTGGCCTTCTTGCCACTAGCTGAGCCGGATCTGTGCTCGATTGTTTGGTCACTACCGCCCGAAGAGGCAAACCAGCTGTGCGAAATGCTAGAGCTGGAGTTCAACAAACGCCTGACCGCTGCGTTCGATAATCGCCTTGGTCTGTGCTGTGTTGAAGGCGAGCGACAGGCCTTCCCACTCAAGATGCGCTATGCCCGTGACTTTGTCCGTGAGCGTGTCGCTCTGGTCGGTGATGCTGCCCATACGATCCATCCGCTTGCTGGTCAGGGAGTCAACCTTGGCTTGCTGGATGCGGCGTGCTTGGCGCAAGAGCTTAAACAACTATGGCTGGCTGAAAAAGATATCGGGCGTCAGAGCCACCTGCGTAACTATGAGCGTTGGCGTAAAGCAGAAGCGGCGAAAATGATTGTGGCGATGCAGGGGTTTAGGGATCTGTTCGACGGCAGTCACCCGGCTAAAAAGCTGATCCGTGATTTGGGGATGCTGTTTGCCGATAAGGCGCCGGGTGTGAAGGATGAGTTTATGCGCCGGGCCTTGGGACTCAGTGGTGAATTACCAGAGTTAGCCCGATACTAAGCGAATATCCACCAGCCTCGCCAACGAAAGAGCCGTCAGTTCAAACTGGCGGTTTTTTTATATCAAGGAAGCCAGTTCAGAAACCAAGGTGTGGTGAAAGGTGGGGATTCACGGAAATGACAAAAAATTGTTATCCAATTTGGCGATTTTCTCCTACATTAAATATCAGGTAAAAAACAGAGCTGCTAGTAACTGGCCCTGGCGTTAGATTTCATCTTGTTAGCCGAACAAATACTGGCTTTTGCTCTCCCTGCGATAACTGATTCTGCTGGCCGCATTGAGAGTGCGATAGGCAGGCTTTCATAAGGACGTTTCACTATGAGCGATATTCCCTCTGAGTTGAAGTTTACCAATACCCATGAATGGATCCGTCCCGAAGGTGATGGGGTATATACGGTGGGTATAACCGATCATGCCCAATCATTGCTGGGTGACATGGTGTTTGTTGATTTGCCGGAAATTGATGCCGCAACGGAAGCGGGTGAAGACTGTGCGGTTGCTGAGTCGGTGAAGGCAGCGTCTGATATCTATGCGCCGTTATCCGGATTTGTGATTGCCATTAATGAAGACTTGGAAGGCTCACCAGAGTTGGTCAATAGTGACCCTTATGGTGACGGTTGGTTGTTCCAACTAAAGGTCGAGGATGAGGGAGAGTTTGCCGATTTGCTCGATGCCGATAGCTACTCGGACTTGGTTGATGAGGACAGTGACTAGGGCCTGTTAACCTTTCATTGTCTTGATAAAAGAAAAGCCCATCATGGGCTTTTCTTTTTCTGCGAGATTAGCAGTCTTTGAGGCGACGAATTTCCTGATTGATTTCACTCACCGTTTGGTAATGGCGATGTTGGGCCTTCATTGGCACCAGCAATTGACCATTGTTGAACTCATAGCCGCCCCGACCGTCAATGTAGATCCTTCCACTGAATAAACGACTTACGTGCTTTGCGATCATTTTCGGCACGTAGCGTTTGAACATCCGCATAGTTAGCCAACCTTTCCTTTTGTATTTGACGGCCGGAATTATAAAACAATGCGCATGATACTTTTGTGATGTCTTCAGCATAATATGGATGTTAAATAACTTAATAATTGCCATTTCTTTTATGTTGAATGAGTAAGTCAGAGTTTTATACTTTTGATTTATGATTAAAATTAAGTTGCCTGGATGAGATATTATTCATGGCCTATTGCATTATTTGCATTAAATTAAATACTTTTAGTCACTTAGGTCGTGGTGTTGACTCAAAATGAAAAGCGCTAGCCAATATCCCGATGGCCAAAGAGCCTAGAAATTCACCAGCAAAAAAGTCGCAAGTCGTGCTGTACAGATGAAAATGCTGATTGTCTCGACTGGACGGATCTGAATGAATAATGTTTTTGATCAAAGATTATTATTGGCATATGCCAATAATGGTGTTTTTTAGCGATGACATTATCAGTGAGCCATGCCTAGACCAAAAATCCAGCGACGGATCCGTTGTCGCCCAGCTTATAGCTGTTTCAAGCCCAATGGGGTGCCGATGTCTGAACTCGCCTCCCTTTCTTTGGCTGCCGATGAGTTAGAAGCGTTAAGGCTGGTCGACCTTAATGGACTGAGCCAGCAGGCTGCCGCGCAGGAACTGGAGGTATCCCGCCAGACCTTGGGCAATATTGTTGCTGCTGCAAGACATAAAGTGGCGAGCGCCTTGGTCAAGGGTATGGCATTAGAGCTGGATACTGTTAGCCATCCAAACAATCAAAAGGAGCCATCATGTCAATAGCCATCGCCGTCACGCCACATCATGAAGTGGCTGGGCATTTCGGTAAAGCTGCCGGTTTTGTTGTTTATGATGAACAAGGGCAGCAGATTGCCGAATTGATTAACCAAGGCCGCAAAGAAGTGGGATGCAAGCATAAAAAGCAGCTTCAGGCACATTTGGCAGAGCACAATGTTAAAACGTTATTGCTTGGCAATGTCGGTCAGCGTTCGCTAGCTCGCTTGCTACGAGCTGGTTTTTCAGTGTTTAGGGTTCCTAATCGTACGGCGGTGCAAGATGTATTGAATGGCAGCGTTAGCCGCGAACCCTTGCTGACTGCTGAGCAGGGGCGCCCATGTAAGCGAGAGAAAGGCGGCTGTGGCTGTGGTTGCGGCAGCAAAAAAACAGTGAAACCCGCTAAAATTGGAATGATGACTAAAGGTAATGCCAACCTGCAGGGACTGACCAAGATTGGAGGGGTTAAGTTATGACCTATTTGTTCACCGTACTGATTTTTATGCTGGTGATAGGGGCGATGGCCATCGGTTGGATATTTCGCAAAAAAGCCATCCAAGGGAGCTGTGGTGGGCTTGCCAATGTTGGGGTCGATAAGGAGTGTGGCTGTAAGGAGCCTTGTGATGAGCACAAGCTTCATCAAATCAGCGAGCCTGAATCAAAACGCTAACTTGTAGTCGCAGTTGTAAAGGAAAAGCGCAGATGTCCATCTGCGCTTTTTAGTCTCACTCTTTCGCTGTTGCTTCTCGATATCAATGAGCTTTACGTAGCTCTTCAACCCGTAGGGTGACAGCGCCGCCGACGCACTGGCGCAGCCATTCCAAACGAGGGTGGTTGGTATTGCGGCGAAGCCATAGCATGTTGATATCAAAGTCGGGAATATCGACCGGCGGACGGCATTGGTTCAATTCATCATTGAATACATCAAGCTTGGCCATCAGGGTCGACACCACGCATAACAAGTTTCGTCCACTGAGCAGGTGGCGGATGGTCAGAAAGCTGCTAGAGCCGACCGCAATGTGGCGCTGGAAACCTTGTTGCTGTAGCTGGCTGTCAACACTGGTCATCAGCTTGCCGTCCGGGGAGACCAAGGCCTGCGGCGTTTGGATATACCTAGCCAGATCAATGGGTGAGGATAAACCGGTCGCTTTGGCATCAAACAGGCAGACATGATCTTCGGTATACAGGTACTGGCTGTCGAACTCATGGGGCAAGTTGGTCATCGAGCCAATGATAAGATCAATTTTCTGGGTCTCGGTTGCCTGCTGGTAGTTGTTGCGGTCAACATTGCAAAAGCTGAGCTGGCTGTGCGGTGCCGCTTTGCGGATCGCATCGAACAGTGCTGGGGCGAACAGCAACTCGGCATAGTCGGTCAGGCCGATCCTTAGAGTTCCTTGATAGTCTGCGGCTGAGAACTTATTCGGTTGGAGGATTTCGCTGGTGATCAGCTGGAGGACATGTTCGACCACTGGAGTGAGTTCGATCGCTTTTTCGGTGGCAATCATCTGGTGGCCACGGCGTTCGAACAACGGATCATCAAGCAAGGCGCGTAACCGTGATAGGTTGTGGCTCATGGCTGATTGGCCTATCGACAGCTTGGCGGCGGCTTTGGTGACACTGTGGGTTTCCATCAGGGCAGAAAAGGCGACCAGTAGGTTGAGGTCAATACCTCGCCAGTTGATATTGTTCATTCAGCTCTCAGTTAACGGCAGATATCGGCAAACATAGGATCACACAGCACCAGAAGATCATCTGTTGCCAACTCGACGCCGGCCATTCGGTCGCCACTACTGATATTGACCAAAGTGTGGGCGGTGATCTGGTGGTCGAATATAACCGGAAGCGGGCGTTTGAGCCCGATCGGTGCAACCGTCCCTATCACCAGGCCGGTAACTTTTTCGACATCACTGGCATCGGCGCAGGTCATCCGGCGGCAGCCGAACATGGCTCGGACTTTTTTCGGATCTACTTGGGCCGGGCCGGGAACACATGCCAGCACATGGAATCCGCCCATATCTCGTAGCAAGATGGATTTCACCATCTGCTGAGGGTTAACGCCCCGTTCGCGGGCGGCTTCCTCGATGGTCTTGGCCGGTTGGCTATGAGGAAGAAGGCGGTATTCCACGCCTTCGCTGTCTAGGTAATGGGTAACCGGTGTATTCATGGCTTAGCGGTTGTCATCCAGTGAGTATGGCAGTGCTTGCTGATGCCATACGCCTTCGGTGCCAGCTAGGCGGAAAGCTGTGTTTTCATCCAGATCGTTTGGCAATACGACCAATGCGATTGCTTGGCCATTAGCAAATTGGTAACCAGCGACGATGGTACCGCCTTTGCGCCAGTTTTCACCCACGCTGCGCTCCAGACTGTCGCCCGCTTGCGGGCAGTGTTCGGCAGGGCCGCTGACGATGTACATTGCGCGCTTGTTGATACCACGGTACTTAGCGCGTGCCACGGTTTCCTGACCGGTGTAGCAACCTTTGGTGAAGCTGATCCCATCCAGCGCCTGCAGGTTGACCGCTTGCGGGATAAATTCCAGCTCGGTTGCCGCATCGATGCACGGGATCGCGGCGTGGATGTCATAAAGATCCCACAGGCTGTCATCGCTCAGCGTCGCTTTGTCCGCGAGTTGGCTGGCAACGTCATTGGCCGCGTCGGCGTTCAGTGCCAGCAGCCAGCGTTGGCTGTCAATCTTGACCGCTGTACCGCCGTGGATAGCGCGGACATCACCTTCACCACCGAATAGTTGTGCCACCTGCGCATCGGCATCGCTACCCGCAATACCCAATAGGATATCGTCGCTGGCTTCGATATCGACTTTGGAAAAAATGGCGTATTTCTTTAACTCGGGCAGTTGGCTATCCATAATGCTGCGGCGCTGCAAAAAACCATAGCCATCATTGTGGTGGAATAAACGAAAAACGGTACGCAGTTTACCTTTGGCATCACAGTGGCCGGCAAGGGTGCTTTGATCTGCGGTAAGGCCTACCACGTCACAGGTTACCTGACCTTGTAGGTACGATTTTTTGTCGTCGCCGATCAGGGTTACGAGTGCCCAGTTGGCAAGATTGACCAAGGCAAGAGAAGGCAGGGCATCGCCAGTTGCTAGGGAAAGGCGATCAAAATTGAGGTTTTCAGACCAGTTGCTCATGGGACGTCCAGTTGAGAAATCATTTATGTCTATGTTAAAGCGCTGGTTGTGATTTGTCAGCAATATTACTTGAGGAAGTTGGTCAGATATTGCTGTTCGTGGTTGCGTGCCATAACCTGCGCAACAAAATAGATCCTAGCTCTCAACTTGGGGTAATGTTTGTGCTACCTCATGGTCGCTGGCAAAACGGGCTGCTAGTATGGTGGGCATTGTTAACGTCCGGGGCAACTTTTATCGGATTACGTTTTTCTACGGTTGCTCCGGGATCAGTAATGAGGTTGTAAAATGTTAAGTGCAGACGAAAAAGCACGGGTTAAGTGGGCTTGCCGTCGCGGCATGCTGGAGTTGGATGTGCTCATTATGCCGTTTTTCGAAGAGTGTTTTGATGATCTTGCCGAGCAAGAGCAGCAGGATTTTGTCTCGCTGCTGACGTGTGACGATCCTGATTTGTTCACTTGGATGATGCAGCATGGCCGCAGTGAAAACCCGGCCCATGCTTCAATGGTCGATAAAATTGTCGCCCACAACAACAGCAAACTTCGCTGATCTTACCCTTACACCTTCCTACCGTTTAACGGGCGCATTGGCATTACTGTATGCCAGTGTGCTTATTCTGATGTTGCTCAGTGCCGGGTTCCAGTTTATTCCTTGGCCATTATCCTTCGCTGCTGGTTGGTGGTTACTTGATGAGTGTGAAAGGCGTTTCGCCGACATTTGTCACTTGACTGGCCGGTTGCAGATATCCCAACAAGGAAATATCTGTTGGCAAGGTCAACAATGGCGACTGCAGACCGCACGTATTCGCTCAAACCAGATCCTCCTATGGCGCCTTGAGGGCATTACAGGTCAAATATGGCTGCCAATTTGTCCCGATGCGTGCTCTCTTTCTGGCTACCGCACTCTGGCACTGTATTCCCACCATCATAGGTCAATATCCGGTTGAACAGGGGAGTTGCAGATGGCAACAAAAAAGCGAGGGCCATTGGGCCCTCGCTTTGGGTTCTGGCATTGCTTTTACGACTACAGCTGGTCTGGGATCAGCACGGTTGGCTTGGCCTGGTCAACGGCTTCAGGGTAGTCGAGGGTATAGTGCAGGCCGATGCTTTCTTTCCGCTCTAGGGCGCAACGAACCATGAGTTCAGCAACTTGGAGCAGGTTACGCAGTTCCAGCAGGTTGTTCGAAACTTTGAAATTGCTGTAGTACTCATCGGTTTCGTCTTTTAGCAGCTGGATACGGCGCATCGCGCGTTCAAGACGTTTAGTGGTACGGACAATCCCCATGTAATCCCACATAAACAGGCGCAGTTCGTGCCAGTTATGCTGGATCACGACCTCTTCATCAGAGCAGCTGACCTTGCTTTCATCCCAAGAAGGCAGCGCAGGTGGTAACTCGACGCTGTCCATGTCCTTGGCAATGCTTTCTGCCGCTGACCACGCGTAGACCACGCACTCCAGCAGGGAGTTGGAAGCCATACGATTGGCGCCGTGCAGGCCGGTGTAGCTGACTTCGCCGATAGCATAAAGGCCATCGAGATCAGTTTGTCCCTGCTTGTCGACCACCACGCCGCCACAAGTATAGTGGGCGGCCGGGACAATCGGGATCGGCTCTTTGGTAATATCAATGCCAAACGTTAGCAACTTCTCGTATATGGTCGGGAAGTGCTTGGTGACAAACTCGGCCGGTTTGTGACTGATATCCAAATACATGCAATCGGCACCGAGGCGCTTCATTTCAAAGTCGATAGCCCGGGCAACCACATCACGCGGTGCTAGCTCCCCACGCTTATCGAAATCGGTCATAAACCGCGAACCATCAGGGCGGCGCAGATACGCGCCTTCGCCACGCAGGGCTTCGGTCAGCAGGAAGTTGCGTGCGTCAGGATGGAACAGGCAAGTGGGATGGAACTGGTTGAATTCCAGATTGGCAACCCGGCAGCCAGCACGCCATGCCATGGCGATCCCGTCACCGGAGGAGACATCCGGGTTGGAGGTATATTGGTAAACCTTCGATGCCCCACCGGTTGCCAGCACCACAAACTTGGCGCGAACGGTTTCTACCGCTTCAAGGTTACGGTTCCATATATAGGCACCCAGAATGCGGTTTGGTTGGTCGGTATTGCCCAGCTTGTGGGAGGTGATCAGATCCAGCGCATTGTGGCGCTCGAGTACCTCGATATTCGGATGGTTGTGAACATTGTCTTGCAATGAGTTTTGCACAGCCATACCTGTGGCATCGGCGGCATGGAGGATACGGCGGTGGCTGTGCCCGCCCTCGCGGGTCAGGTGATAGCGCGGGGCTTCGTCATTGTCGCTCTCTTCGCGGTCAAACGGTACCCCGCCATCGATCAGCCATTGGACACAGTGCTTGGCATTTTCGGCAATGAAGCGGACAACGTCTTCATCACACAAGTGGGCCCCTGCTATCTGGGTATCTTCGACGTGGGAATCGACGCTGTCTGATTCATCAAAGACAGCTGCGATCCCCCCTTGGGCATAGAAGGTTGCCCCTTCGCTGCGCGGTCCTTTGCTCAGTACGATCACTTTGCCCATGGGTGCCAGCCGAAGGGCCAATGATAGTCCTGCTGCACCACTACCAACAACAAGCACGTCGCATTGATGTTCACGGTTTTCGTTCATAATGATTTCATATCCCTGTGGTAATGTCGTTATATTACCAAATTCCTTTCATTTTGTTCATTTTGTTCATTTTTGACGGATGGTTCACAAATACCCCGCCTTAAGCGATATAATGCACAAATCAGCGTGACTAAAGCGTGCATACAGCAGACATACTGCTTTAATACAATGGAAGAATCGCGCACTATTATTGAGAAATAATATTTTCCTTGGGAACTTTGCTAGTTCCCCTAGGTCTTAAATAGTGCTCACGCTCATACATTTTTATCATACTGTTTTGATTGAGCATACTCGTTATAGCTAGACGAGTTCGGCACAAGGAGCACCCACTAGAAACGTTTGTTTTTGGGGCCCAGCCGTAACAACAGATAAAAATGCGGGTGAATTTGATATAGGAGTACACGCTCGAATGAGCGAGCAGCAAACTGATCAGGTATTAATTGAGCGGGTACAGCGTGGTGATAAGCAGGCATTCAATTTATTGGTAGTGAAATACCAGAATAAAGTCTGCAACTTAGTTGCCAGATATGTCAGCAACTCCGGCGATGTACCGGATGTCGCTCAGGAAGCATTTATTAAGGCGTACCGGGCACTGCCGACTTTTCGGGGTGAGAGTGCGTTTTATACATGGTTGTATCGAATCGCTGTTAATACGGCGAAAAACTATTTGGTGGCTCAAGGGCGTCGCCCGCCCGCATCGGATGTGGATGCGGAGGATGCGGAATATTATGAAAGTGGTAGTGCACTGAAAGAAATTTCGAACCCTGAGAACCAAATGTTGTCTGATGAATTAAGGCGGGTAGTTTTCAGTACCATTGAAGGATTACCGGATGATCTCAAAACTGCGATCACCTTGCGTGAGCTGGAAGGCTTAAGCTATGAGGAAATTGCAGAGGTCATGGGGTGTCCAGTCGGTACAGTACGCTCCCGTATATTCCGAGCGCGAGAGGCGGTTGAAAAACGAATTCGACCTCTTACACAGCGATAGTGTTGGGCCAAACGGTGAAAAAGATGGCTGATAAAGAAAAAATCTCGTCATTGCTTGATGGCGAAGAGCTGGATCAGAGCATTATTAATGCATTGGCTGTCGATGACGATAGTCAGCAGACCTGGCAGAACTTCAACCTCATAGGTGATGTGATGCGCGGGGAAGCACCGCAAAACAAGGAATGGGACATTGCGGCTAAGGTAGCACTGGCGCTGGAGGATGAACCTGTTCATACGGGAACCGTACAGACAGATTCAGCCTCTGTGGTCTCTATTGCAACGGCGCGTGAGGTGCGGGTTGAAGAATCCCAGCCGACACCTCAGCAAGCTAAACGCAAGATGCCGTCTTGGCTTACCCAGTTCGGGCAGGTGGCGGTCGCCGCTTCCGTGTCTTTGGCAGTGATTGTGGGTGTCCAGCAATACAATGGTGGTGATAGCTCACTAACCATGTCGTCTGGAGAAGCACAGTTACCTGTACTGGAAACCATCCCGTTTGCGGGAACGGCAGAACCTGTGAGTTTGACTCGTGATTCAGTACGTTCGAGTCGACATGCTGGCCCGAGCGAAGATCAGGTGATGGAACAACGTCGCCGTATCAATGCCATGCTGCAAGATTATGAATTACAGCTTCGACTCAATGCTGAAGACGGATCAATTGACCGTACGATGCTCGAAGTGAATTAATCGATGGCGGAAAAATGAAGAGACTTCTGGTCGGTGTATTGACACTGGTCAGCCTCGTAATGCCGTGCCAAGCCTCTGCTGAAGAACCGGTTTCTTCTGCCGAGGCTTTGTTGCATCAAATGGACGAGGCGAGCCGAAAACTCAGTTATGAGTTGTCATATATCTTAATCAAGAAAAACAGTATTGAACCGCTGCGCTATCGTCATGCATTGGAAAATGGCGAGACCTATGCGCATTTGGTTTATCTCAGCGGGCCACCGCGTGAGGTGATTCAGCGTGGTGATGAAGTGAGCTACTTCGAGCCGGGGTTGGACCCGTTCACCATCGATAGCAATAAAATGGTGGCCCCACTGCCGCCAATCATGAAAACCGACATCAATGAGTTGGCTGGCTACTACGATTTTATTTCGATGGGCCGTGCCCGCGAGGCCGGTGTTGCCTGTGACGTAGTACGGATTGCCCCTAAAGATGGTGCCCGCTATTCTTACCTGTTGTGGATTGATACCCGCAGCAAGCTGGTGATGCGCGCCGACTTGCTCGACCGTGACGGTGAGCCGCTGGAGCAATACCGTGCGGTATCCTATGTCATCAATCCGAAGGTCGCAGATGTCTTAAAAAACCTCAAGACCGTCGAGCTGCCAGCCGTAGTGCAACTGCCACCTCAGCCTCAGGCTGAACTTGATTGGCAGGTTAGCTGGTTGCCGCAAGGGTTTGAATCCATCTCGCGCAATCGACACCGGTTGATGATGACCGAGCGTCCGGTTGAGAGCAAAATGTTCAGTGATGGTTTGTTCAGTTTCTCGATTTACATTTCATCAGCCGATAACTTTACTGTCAGGGAGCAACTGGTGCGTCAAGGCCGCAGGACGCTGCATAGCTATCTGCTCAATGACAAAGAAGTGACCGTGGTCGGTGATATTCCGCCGGCAACAGCGCGACGGGTGGCAGAATCGGTGGTGTTTGACGCGACTGGGAGCAAAGCCCCGTGATGCGTTCACTGG
Organism: Photobacterium sp. DNB23_23_1; assembly: GCF_052873815.1. Lineage (NCBI taxonomy): Bacteria > Pseudomonadati > Pseudomonadota > Gammaproteobacteria > Vibrionales > Vibrionaceae > Photobacterium > Photobacterium sp. DNB23_23_1. The sequence continues at coordinate 17,271 of NZ_JBNNXT010000039.1, forward strand.
CTGAAGTGATCGCCGTCAAACCCGGCGAAATCACTGTTAGTTGTCAGCAACAAACCAGTTGCGGTAGTTGTGCCTCTCGTGACAATTGCGGTACTGGTATCGTCAGCAAGGCGTTACCGGGGCGTCAGCATCAGCTCAAAATTGCGACCGATAAACCAGTCAAGGTCGGTGATGTAGTTGAGATCGGCTTGTCCGAACGCAGCATGCTTCACTCAGCAACCTTAGTTTATGTGCTGCCTTTGCTATGCTTAGTGCTAGGAACGGCGCTTGGCCAATGGTGGTTTGTGACATTGGCAGGTGGCGAAGAGCTGGGAGTGATCTTGACGGCACTAGTGAGCGCGGCCCTTGGATTGGGTTTGGCACGCCGATTGGCGATGCGGGTAGAGGGGACCTCAGCCTATAAACCTCACCTGATCCAGGTACTCGGAAGTCCTGTTTCAGCAGCGTTAGCAATAAATGGCGCATCGAAAGATAGCGGCTAGCGGCGAAATTCGGTAGAATCCGTCAACTTGATCTGTAGATCCCATTCATTTTTAATCACGAGTTAGTCACGCCAATTCATGAAGCACATTCGTAACTTTTCGATTATTGCACATATCGACCATGGTAAGTCGACCTTATCCGACCGCCTAATCCAAGTCTGTGGCGGCCTTTCCGATCGTGAAATGGCTGCGCAGGTTCTGGATTCCATGGATCTTGAACGCGAACGCGGTATCACTATCAAAGCCCAGAGCGTGACGCTCGACTATACGGCTAAAGATGGTGAAACCTACCAGTTGAATTTTATCGACACCCCGGGACACGTGGACTTCTCATACGAAGTATCGCGTTCTTTGGCGGCCTGTGAAGGTGCGCTGTTGGTTGTCGATGCCGGTCAGGGGGTTGAGGCTCAAACACTGGCAAACTGTTATACAGCGATGGAAATGGACCTAGAAGTAGTGCCAATCTTGAACAAGATTGACTTACCGGCGGCCGATCCTGAGCGCGTAGCAGAAGAAATTGAAGACATTGTTGGTATCGATGCCCTGGAAGCAACTCGCTGTTCGGCGAAAACAGGCCTAGGTGTTGATGATGTTCTTGAAAATATTGTATCAGCCATTCCTGCGCCGGAAGGCGATCCGGAAGCGCCGCTGCAAGCACTGATCATCGATTCTTGGTTCGATAACTATCTTGGTGTTGTTTCTTTGGTCCGTATTAAAAACGGTAAACTGAAGAAAAATGACAAAATCAAGGTAATGAGTACCGACCAGGTTTGGGGTGTTGACCGTCTCGGCATCTTCACACCAAAACAAATCGATACCACAGAGTTGAATACTGGCGAAGTAGGCTGGGTCGTTTGTGGTATCAAAGATATCCTGGGCGCGCCAGTGGGCGATACCCTGACTTTGGCGAAAAATGGTTGCGAAGAAGCGCTTCCAGGTTTCCAAAAAGTGAAGCCTCAGGTATACGCAGGTTTGTTCCCGGTCTCTTCCGATGACTACGAGAACTTCCGTGATGCACTTGGCAAGCTAAGCCTGAACGATGCTTCTTTGTTCTACGAGCCAGAAAGCTCGGCGGCACTGGGCTTTGGTTTCCGTTGTGGCTTCCTTGGTATGCTGCACATGGAAATCATTCAAGAGCGTCTTGAGCGTGAATACAACCTTGCGCTGATCACCACGGCACCGACGGTAGTTTACGAGGTCGAGAAATCTGATGGTTCGATGATCTATGTTGATAGCCCATCGAAACTGCCACCAGTTAACGATATCGAAGTGATCGGCGAGCCTATTGCACGCTGTAATATCTTGGTACCAAGTGAATACCTCGGCAACGTGATCACCTTGTGTGTTGAGAAGCGTGGTATGCAGGTTGATATGGTTTACCACGGTAACCAGGTTGCCCTGACATATGACATTCCGATGTCTGAAGTGGTATTGGACTTCTTCGACCGTTTGAAGTCGACGTCTCGCGGTTATGCATCGCTTGATTACAACTTCCAACGCTATGAGCCATCTAACATGGTTCGTGTTGATGTGATGATCAATGGTGAGCGTGTTGATGCGCTGGCTATTATTACGCACAAAGACAATGCGAATGGTCGTGGTCGTGATTTGGTTGATAAAATGAAGGAATTCATTCCTCGCCAGATGTTCGATATTGCGATCCAGGCTGCGATTGGCGGCATGATCATTGCTCGTGCCACTGTTAAGCAGCTACGCAAAAACGTAATCGCGAAGTGTTACGGTGGTGATATTAGCCGTAAGAAAAAGCTCCTGCAGAAGCAGAAAGAAGGTAAGAAGCGAATGAAGCAGATCGGTAACGTCGAACTGCCACAGGAAGCTTTCCTTGCTATTTTGCATGTGGGTAAAGACAAATAATTATAACTTATTGTTATCACTGGACGCTTTTGTGTCCAGCTTGCTACCATAAGCAAAGACATTGATAACAGAAGCAATGCAGCAGGCTCGTCTTGCTGCATTGTTATATCGAGTGAGCTGTAATTTATGGCTGACTTGGTAATTGATATAAGTAGGGAAGATAATGGCAAATACTTTTTCGCTTATCCTGGTACTGGCAACATTGGTGACTGGGATCATTTGGGCTCTGGATAAATTTATCTGGGCGCCGAAGCGCCAATTAAAAATTGAAGCAGCGGCAGCCAATGCCGGCGATCAGGTGGATGCTAAAACTCTACAGACCGTGGCACCGCAACCGAACTGGGTAGAATCTGCCAGTTCGATGTTTCCGGTGATCGCGCTCATTATGGTATTTCGCTCATTTATTTATGAGCCGTTCCAGATCCCATCCGGTTCGATGATGCCGACCTTGCTAGTCGGTGATTTCATCCTGGTTGAGAAGTTCGCCTATGGTCTGAAAGACCCGGTTTTCCGTCATCAGATGGTTGAAACCGGTGAGCCAGAACGTGGTGACATTGTGGTATTTAAATACCCGCCTCAGCCGAACATCGATTACATCAAGCGTGTCGTTGGCTTACCGGGCGATACCGTTCGTTACAGTGCCCACAAACAAATTTGTGTGGCGACGAAAGGATCAAACGAGTGCAAGCCGGTACCGTTGACAGAGATGACCGATAGCGAATTTAGCCAGGGTATGACCCGTCTGGTGCAGTTCAACGAGCAGTTGGGCGAGCAAGAACACCAGATCCTGGTACATCCACTGAAACGCGACCGTACGTTGGCCTACCAGCCACGCCCGGGGAGCAGCGAGTGGGTTGTGCCTGAAGGCCAGTATTTCGTGATGGGTGATAACCGCGACAACAGTGCAGATAGCCGTTACTGGGGCTTCGTACCTGAAGCTAACCTAGTGGGCAAGGCGGTCGGGATCTGGATCAGCTTTGAGTTTGAACGAGGTGCTGACAGTGCACTTCCATCTTGGATTCCTACCGGTGTGCGCTTTAGCCGCATCGGTGGCATAAACTGATCGGGAAAAAATGACCACTCCTGCAAACAGGCTCCAGCGTAAGCTGGGCTACCAATTTAACAATATTGATTTGATGACCCTGGCACTGACACACCGCAGTGCCAATGGGACACACAACGAACGCCTGGAATTTCTGGGTGACTCGATACTCAGTTTCGTGATCGCTGATGATCTCTACCACCGCTTCCCTGAAGTGGATGAAGGCGACATGAGCCGCATGCGTGCCACGCTGGTACGTGGTAAGACACTGGCTGAGTTAGGCCGCGAGTTTGATCTTGGTGATCACTTGTTGCTTGGTCCTGGCGAGTTGAAGAGCGGTGGTTTCCGCCGTGATTCGATTCTGGCTGACTGTGTCGAGGCAATCATTGGCGCTATCTACCTCGATAGCGATATTGAGAAAGTCCGTGGCATCGTGCTGAGCTGGTACCAGTCCCGCCTTGAAACAATCAAGCCGGGCATTAACCAGAAAGATCCGAAAACCCGCCTGCAGGAATGCCTGCAAGGGCGTCGTCAGCCATTGCCAGCCTATACGGTGACCAAGGTGCATGGTGAGGCACATAACCAAGAGTTTACGGTGCAGTGTGAAGTGGCAGGCTTGGAGAAGCCTGTTATCGGTAAAGGCGGCAGTCGGCGCAAGGCAGAGCAGGCAGCGGCAGAAATTGCACTTAAGCAGTTGGAATCATGACAGATAAGCAACACTGTGGCTTTATTGCCATTGTCGGTCGCCCGAATGTAGGCAAATCGACACTCCTGAACCGTCTTGTCGGACAGAAGCTTTCTATTACTTCGCGTAAACCGCAAACCACGCGCCACCGTATCATGGGTGTCGATACCCGCGATGGCTACCAGGCGGTTTACGTTGATACCCCAGGCCTGCACATTGAAGAAAAGCGGACTATCAACCGTTTGATGAACCGTGCGGCCAGCAGCTCGCTGACTGATGTCGAGTTGGTACTGTTCTTGGTCGACGGTACGATGTGGACTGACGATGATGAGATGGTACTGAACAAGCTTAAAAAGAGTGAGTTACCAACAGTACTGTTGATCAACAAAGTTGATAACGTTAAAGAAAAAGGCGAGTTATTCCCGCATCTAGATGCATTGTCTAAGAAGATGGACTTTGTTGATGTTGTGCCTATTTCAGCGAAAAGCGGTACTAACGTAGATGCCGTTGAGAAGATCGTACGTGAGCACATTCCTGAAGGCGAATATTACTTCCCGGAAGAGTATGTCACTGACCGTTCACAGCGCTTTATGGCTTCAGAAATTATCCGTGAGAAACTTATGCGTTTCTTGGGTGATGAACTGCCATACTCGGTAACGGTAGAAATCGAACGTTTCGATTTCAATCCACGTACTAACGGTTTTGATATCAATGGTTTGATTCTGGTTGAACGTAAAGGCCAGAAGAAAATGGTGATCGGTAAAAACGGTGAGAAGATGAAAGTCATCGGCCGTGAAGCCCGTATTGATATGGAAGATCTGTTCGAGCGCAAGGTGTACCTTGAGCTGTGGGTGAAAGTGAAATCCGGTTGGGCAGATGATGAACGTGCCCTGCGTAGCCTAGGCTATATTGACGATCTATAAGGTAGCGAATGGAAGGGCTTCAGCGTTGTTTTGTCCTTCATTCTCGTCCTTATAGCGAGACGAGCCTGATCCTCGACGTCTTCAGCGAGGACTCGGGCCGTCTTACTCTCCTGTCAAAAGGAGCGCGCCGCAAGCGCTCTAACCTCAAAGGGGCACTCCAGCCCTTCACTCCTCTGTTCATGAAATGGTCCGGCAAGGGCAGTATGCCCATATTAACGCATGCCGAGCCAATCAGTATCGGTCTGCCGATGCGCAGTTATATCTTGTATTCAGCCATGTACGTCAATGAGTTGCTAGCTCGCGTACTGGAAACGAATACCCCTTACCCTGTGTTGTTTCTGGATTACCTGAATGTGTTGCGTGAACTGGCACAGGCGGAGAATCCAGAGCCAGCATTGCGGCGTTTCGAGCTCGCGTTACTGCAACATTTGGGTTATGGCATCGACTTTCTCCACTGCGCGGGCAGTGGCCTGCCGGTCGATGACACCATGACCTATAACTACCGTGAACAGCTGGGCTTCATAGCCTCGCTGAAAATGGGGCAATTGACCTTTACCGGTGAACAGCTAAAAGCTGTTGCGGCCCGCCGCTTCGAAACCCCAGACCAGCTCCGGGCGGCAAAGCGCTTTACACGCATCGCCCTAAAGCCTTATCTTGGCGGCAAACCATTAAAAAGCAGGGAATTGTTTATCCCTAGAGGAAGGAGTACCGGAAAATGAACAACATCTTACTCGGCGTGAATATTGACCATATTGCGACTTTACGTAATGCACGTGGCACCCGTTACCCAGATCCAGTGCATGCGGCCGAGGTGGCTGAGCGCGCCGGAGCAGACGGTATAACCATCCACTTGCGTGAGGATCGTCGCCACATTACCGATCGTGATGTCCGTATCCTGCGCGAGACTATCCAGACCCGTATGAACCTGGAAATGGCAGTGACCGAAGAGATGGTTCAGATCGCACTGGACACCAAGCCGGAGTTTGTTTGTCTGGTACCGGAGAAGCGTGAAGAGCTGACCACCGAAGGCGGCTTGGATGTTGCGGGCCAGCTTGAAAAAATCAAAGCGGCGACAGCGACGTTGACGCAAGCCGGTATTAAGGTTTCGCTGTTTATTGATGCCGACCGTGCTCAGATTGATGCAGCCGTTGCCTGTGGTGCACCTTACATCGAGTTGCACACCGGCCACTATGCTGATGCCGAAACGGAAGAAGAGCAGCAGGCTGAGCTGAAGAAAATCGCTGCAGCGGCAAGCTACGCCGATGATCAGGGTATCAAGGTCAACGCGGGCCATGGCTTGACTTACCATAACGTGAAACCGATTGCTGCCCTACCTGAACTGTACGAACTTAACATCGGCCATTCTATTATTGGCCGCGCGGTATTCGACGGCTTGGATAAAGCGGTTGCTGATATGCGCGAAGAAATGCTGAGTGCGCGCCGGTAATGGCTATCATTGGTCTGGGAACGGACATTGCCGATATCGAGCGGGTGGAGAAAGCCTTTGCCCGCACTGGTGATGCCTTTGCCTTGCGTTTGCTAGCCCCGAGCGAGTATGCCGTTTTCCAATCGCTCAAGCATCAGGGCCGTTACCTGGCAAAACGCTTTGCGGTCAAGGAAGCGGCGTCAAAAGCGCTGGGAACCGGCATTGCCTGCGGGGTGACCTTCCATGACTTCACCGTCACCAATGATGAGCGCGGTAAACCCTTGTTGGCGTTATCGGGCAAAGCTGCCGAGCTTGCTGAGGCGATGGGGGTGGCACATGTTCATTTGACCATTGCCGACGAGAAGAAATACGCCGTCGCAACGGTGGTATTGGAGAGCTAGTTTCATTTTGGCGAGGGGCACGGGGCCAGTGGCGATGGGCGGGAAAAGCTGTGCTACGGTGCTTTGGTTGAATCGTTATTGGTTTTCTAGAGTGTTAAGAAAAATCCCCGAACGATGTTCGGGGATTTTTTATATTGCTTGATACCAATCTGGATAAGTAGTTGATCAAGTATTTGCACTGGAAAAATCGTTGTTATCAAGGCAGAGATTGCAGTAACTAGTGGCTCTAATTACAAAATATCTAACGCAGAGAACAGCGATTTTAACCTGCAAGACTGATCAAATATTTATGTAGGTTGGTATGATTCGTCGTGGGCGACTTCAGCATTTGCACTTTTTCCTCTAGCCTCTAGCCTCTAGCCTCTAGCCTCAATGCCGATACGCCTTCGATGCCTTGACCACGTTGTTCATCTCATCGATAAGCTCGAACAGTTCCGGCTCGATATCATCGGTAGATGCGCCAGCCTTGAGCTCGGTCTCGATAGTGTGGCACAGGCTCTTGAGGCGCGGTACGCCACTATAGGCGCAGCTGCCGTGGAGCTTGTGGATTGACGGCCACAGCTCGATATCTTTGCCATCGATCGCTTCGTTGACCAACATTTCGACCTCAGGCATGAAATCGAGCAGCATCTGTAGCATGTCTTTGGCCAGATCTTCCTTTCCGGCTGCTTGTTTCAGTGCCAAATCCCAATCCCAGCTGACATTGGTGTTGATGGCTGCGGCTGTTTCACTGCTTTCGGTTTCTGGTTCGGTGTCAGCTTGCTCGGTGCTTGGGGTTTCTAGCTCGGTAATCGGCTTGTCGTGCGGCGTGGTCCACTTGGCTAGAATTTGCTGCAGGATACGCTCTTCAATTGGCTTAGTCAGGTAATCATCCATCCCAGCCTCAATCAGGCGCTCGCGTTCACCGGCCATGGCATGGGCGGTAACCGCAATCACGGGGGTAGCATGGTTGAGATCGGTTTTATGGATAGCCTGGCAGGCCATGACTCCATCCATTTCCGGCATTTGGATATCCATGAAGATCAGATCAAACGCTTTTTGGTGGGCATATTCGACTGCCTTGCGGCCTCCGCTGGCAGTGATCACCGTTTCGACCCGTTCGCATAACAGTGCCGAGATCAGTTTGAGGTTAGCCGGGTTATCATCGACCGCCATGACCGTCAGCGGCTGGATACTTGGCGCTTCGTTGCTGATTGGTTGTGGCTCTGGCTCGCTGAACGGATCCGGTTCACAGACCAAGGACTCGAATAATTTACGGTGTCCCAAAGGCTTAGGTAGGCACGAGGTAACACCGGCATTGATTAGGCGCTCGGAGAGGGCCAGTTCGGTGGTCGGCAGGCTGACAATCACTTTCTCACTCAGTTGCTCGGCCTTGAAGACCTGATCGAGCAAGGTCGCAAGTGGTGGCTGCTCACCGGGTGACAGGTTGAGTAGGGTAAAGTCGTGGTGCTCGGCATCGTCTGGCATGCTTGACCGGTACGTGACATGGATACCCGCACGGATCAGGCGCTGTTGGATCACCGAAGCTGCCTGCATGTTTGGCTCGATCAGTAGCAGCTTCTTATTCATCAGCGAATGGGTGTCGATTGGCTGGGACACCGGTAGATCGGTCTTGTTCAGACGCAGGCTGAACCAGAAGGTTGAGCCTTGGTGCAAGCGGGACGTTAAGCTGACTTCACCGCCCATATGACTGACTAGTTTCTGGGTGATCACCAGGCCAAGTCCGGTACCGCCATAGCGGCGTGAAATACTGGCATCTGCCTGGCTGAAGGCTTGGAATAACTGTGCCTGCTGGCGTTCAGAAATACCGATCCCAGTATCGCGAACCATAAATTGCAGTTCCAGGCTTTCATCGCGATCGGTTTTGAGCTCGACAGAAACATCGATATTGCCGCGCTCGGTAAATTTCACCGCGTTACCTATAAGGTTGGTCAGTACCTGCTGGATCCGCAGTGGATCACCAATCATACCGCTCGGGATGCGGTGATCGACCTTGAGGGTTAGCTCAAGCCCTTTTTCGTGGGCGCTCGGGGCTAGTAGCTTCATGACTTCATCCAGCGACTCAGTGAAGTCGAATGGGATATTTTCCAGCAGCAGCTTACCGGCTTCAAGCTTAGAGAAATCGAGGATATCGTTGATGATAGTCAACAGGTTGTTGGCCGACTTCTCGATAGTCAGCAGGTAATCATGTTGGCTGGTGCTCAGGCGGGTTTTGAGCATCTGGCGGGTAAAGCCGATCACCCCGTTAAGCGGGGTGCGTAATTCGTGCGACATATTGGCCAGGAACTCGGATTTGACCCGTGCTGCTTCCTGTGCCCGCTTCTTGGCGATATCCAATTCTACGTTCTGGATTTCCAATTGCTCTAGGGTTTCGCGCAGATCCGAGGTGGCCTGGTCGATACTCTGTTGCATTTCGATATGGTATTCCGACAATGAAATCGCCATCGCATTGATCCCGTTTTTCAGGGTATCCAGCTCACCCAGCAACTGGCCTTCGATACGAACATCAAGGTGGCCACGGCGGATCCGGTCAACCACGCTTACCATGTGTGAAATAGGGCGGGTCACATCCTTCATTAACCGGTAGGCAAACAAAGATGATAGCGTCAGGCCCAATAGCAGCACCATCAAGGCGGTGAACACCTCTTGGTATTGCTGTAGGCGCAGCGCACTCAAGTCGAGTTCTAGGGCGATGTAGCCAAGGACTTCGTCCTGGTAGCCGGGAATAGACGAGTTGCTAAACTGCCCCTCTTTGAGGATCGGCGCCCGTAGGATCAGCGAATTTTCATTGAGCCGGGTTTCCAGCAGCATGGGGATCGGCTGATCATCGGGGTACATCAAAGCTTCGAAGTTGCGGTGGAAATTCGACGTAACGAACAGCTCATTTTCGGTATTGAAAACCGCAATGCTGCGCACGATTTGCGAATGCTTACGATGGGCGTAGCTGATCAACCGCCGAACCGGTTCGCGGTTCTTGTCGGCCATGCCATATTCGGTAGAGATCGCCAGAGGCTCGATAATGCTAGCACCGGTAGAGATCAGCTGGTGTTCTAGATCGCGATATCGGCTCATGGTAAAAAATGTGCTCAAAAGCAGGCCAATAATCAGCGTCGGTGCTAATGTCAGGGTGAATACCCTGGCACGAAGTCCATATTTGGTCATGGTTCTCTTAATTACAAGAATGCGATTCTATGGGACAATTATCCCATCTATGGCCGCTAGCTTAATGAAAGTCAGGCTATTCGACAATCAACTCATCTCAAACTGTTGTTGAAATCACCAGTTTGGACCAATTGCTCCGTGGATCCAATTACTATGGCACGCTTTTTCAAGCCTCAGAAACGAAAATTAACCGATACCAAGCATAAAGAAATTACCATCAGCCGTCTCGACCACCTTGGTGCCGGTATTGGTCACCTCGACCGCAAGCCGGTCTTTGTCGAGGGGCTATTGCCTGGGGAAAAGGCAATTATCCAGCTGACGGACGATAAAAAGCAATTTGCCCGCGCTAAAGTGATACGTCGCTTGAGTGACAGTCGCGAGCGGGTGGCCCCAGCTTGTCCTATCTACGACCAATGCGGCGGTTGTAACTTGCAGCATTTATCCCATCAGGGTCAAGTTGCCGCCAAGCAGCAGTCGCTGGGAGAGCTGATGGGCAAGTTTGCCCGTACTGGCGATCACATTGAACAGGCAGCCCCGATAACTAGCGAAGAGTGGCAATATCGCCGCTGTGTGCGCCTCAGCATCATGCCGAAGGGCGGAGAGCTGAAGATTGGTTTTCGTAAGAAGCAGAGCAAGGAAATTGTTGATGTCGAGCACTGTCCGGTGCTGGCGCAGTCACTGAATGAACTGTTACCCGCTTTGCGCACGTTGTTATCTGGGTTGAAAGGGCGTAAGCACCTAGGCCATGTTGAACTGGTTGAGGCCGATAACGGCCGGGTGGTGCTAATTCGTCATCTTCAGCCTTTTTCTGACAAAGACATGACCACCCTCCGTCAGTTTGCTGACCAACACCAGCTAATGTTATACCTAGCGGCCACTTCGGATGCTCTAGATAGTCTTTCCGGGCCGGTCCCTTATTATGAGCTGGATGGACAGCAGCTTGCCTTTTCGCCAAAAGATTTTATTCAGGTCAACCGCGAGGTGAACCAGAAAATGGTGGCCCAGGCTATCGACTGGCTGGCTGTCGGATCTGATGACCGGGTACTTGATCTATTCTGTGGACTTGGTAATTTCAGTTTACCGCTCGCAAAGCGAGCAAAAGCACTGGTTGGTGTTGAAGGTGTCGACGAGATGGTGCATCGTGCATCAGAGAATGCAAAAAATAATCAACAGGTTAATGCTGATTTTTATCAGGCGAACCTGGAAGAGGATGTCACGGCCAAATCGTGGGCGAAAGAAAAATTCAGTAAGGTATTGCTCGACCCTGCCCGGGCCGGTGCGGCTGGTGTTATGCAGCACGTGGTGAACCTGGGGCCGGAGCGAGTGGTGTATGTCTCCTGTAATCCAGCAACGCTGGCACGAGACAGTCAGGAGCTACTGAAACAAGGTTATCAGTTGGAACGGTTGGGTATGATGGATATGTTCCCTCATACCGGGCATTTGGAGTCGATGGCATTATTTATAAAGCGATAGGCTCACATTATTAGAGTAAACAGGATAGAAAAATGGTCGCAGTTCGCGGTGCGCATTTAAAGGAAAATGATACATTTGAGCTAAGCTCTTGGGTTGACAGCCTGCAGCAGGATGCCAAGGTTGCGAAGCATCTGACCAAGACCTATCAGCGATGTATCGAGTTGACATCAGTGGAAGAGTCCGCGCCATTATTGCTATGGCGTGGCCGCGAGATGGTGGAAATCTTAGTGACTTTAAGCATGGACAAAGACACGCTGGTGGCAGCGTTGTTATTTCCACTGTTTGAGGCTGGGGTTTATCAGCCAGACCAATTGAAAGAAGATTACAACGGTACGATTTTACAGATGGTGGTCGGGGTAAGCCAAATGGCGGCCATCGGACAACTGAATGCAACGACGGAAGGTGCAGAGCAGTCGGCGCAGGTGGATAATATCCGCCGGATGCTGCTGTCGATGGTCGATGACTTCCGTTGTGTGGTGATCAAGCTTGCCGAGCGGATCTGTAACCTGCGTGAAGTGAAAGACGAGCCGGATGCGGTGCGTCGGGCTGCGGCGAAGGAATGTGCCAATATCTATGCGCCGCTGGCCAACCGATTAGGTATTGGTCAGCTCAAGTGGGAGATTGAAGATTATGCTTTTCGCTACAATCACCCCGACACCTATAAACAGATTGCCAAGCAGCTGTCTGAGCGCCGAATAGATCGTGAATATTATATCGAACATTTCGTGACAGATTTGGCCGAATCGATGAAGGCGTCACAGATCAGAGCCGAGGTGCATGGTCGACCGAAGCACATCTATAGTATCTGGCGAAAAATGCAGAAGAAAAACTTGGCGTTTGATGAGCTGTTCGATGTCCGTGCCGTCCGTATTATTGCCGACCAGCTGCAAGACTGTTATGCCGCGTTAGGGGTGGTACATACCAAGTACCGCCACCTGCCTAAAGAGTTTGATGACTATGTCGCCAACCCCAAGCCGAATGGTTACCAGTCGATCCACACCGTGGTATTGGGACCGGAAGGTAAAACCATAGAAATCCAGATCCGTACCAAACAGATGCATGAAGAGTCGGAGCTGGGGGTGGCTGCTCACTGGAAGTACAAAGAAGGTTCATCAGGGGGCGCGAAATCGTCTTATGACGAAAAAATCAACTGGTTACGTAAACTTCTTGCCTGGCAGGAAGAGATGTCTGACTCGGGCGAGATGCTCGATGAGCTACGCAGTCAGGTGTTTGATGATCGTGTTTATGCCTTTACGCCGAAAGGGGATGTGGTCGACCTGCCATTGAATGCGACCCCGCTGGATTTTGCTTACCACATTCACTCCGAAGTCGGTCACCGCTGTATTGGCGCGAAGGTTGAAGGGCGCATTGTGCCTTTCACCTATCACCTGCAAATGGGCGAGCAGGTCGAAATTATCACTCAGAAAGAGCCGAACCCATCGCGCGACTGGCTGAATCCTAATCTTGGCTTTGTGACGTCGAGCCGTGCCCGTTCCAAGGTGCATGCGTGGTTCCGCAAACAGGATCGGAACAAGAACATTGCAGCAGGCCGGGAGATATTGGAAACCGAGTTGGTGAAAATCGGTGCGACCATGAAAGATGCTGAGGCCTATGGGTTCAAGCGTTTTAATGTTAATTCGGCTGATGAGTTGTTTGCCGGGATCGGTAGCGGTGATCTGCGCATTAACCAGGTCATCAACCATATCAATGCTCTGGTCAACAAGCCGACGGCTGAGGAAGAAGATCAGCAGTTGCTGGAGAAATTGACCGAAGCAGGCAGCAAGCCGGCGACGAGCAAAAAGCCACAGCGTGATGCGGTGGTGGTGGAAGGGGTCGATAACCTGATGACCCACCTAGCTCGCTGCTGTCAGCCTATCCCAGGCGATGATATCCAGGGGTTCGTTACGCAGGGCCGGGGGATCTCGGTTCACCGCAGTGACTGTGAACAGCTTGAGGAGCTGCGCCATGTAGCTCCTGAGCGGATCATCGACACGGTATGGGGTGGTGGCTTTGTTGGCAACTACCATATCACGGTCCGAGTGACGGCCGCTGAGCGCAACGGTCTGCTCAAAGAGCTTACCAACACTTTGGCCAACGAAAAAGTCAAAGTGGCCGGAATGAAGAGCCGAGTCGATTACAAGAAGCAGATGTCGATCATGGATTTCGATCTCGAATTAACCGACCTTGAGGTCTTGAGCCGGGTACTCAAGCGTATCGAGCAGGTCAGAGACGTCGCCGAGGCCAAGCGATTGCACTAAAATGGCAATCAGAACATAACTATTTGAAGCGGGAAGCGAAGGCGACCCGCTTTTTTTAGCCAAAGAAAGGAAATCACAGTATGAGCGAGAACAAAGCGCCCATTGAGCAATTGGTTGAGATTATGTCCACGTTGCGCGACCCACAGCAGGGGTGCCCTTGGGACTTGAAACAGACCTTCGCGTCCATTGTGCCGCATACTCTGGAGGAAGCTTACGAAGTGGCTGATGCTATCGAGCAGCAGAATTGGGATGATGTGCGTGAGGAGCTCGGTGATCTGTTGTTCCAGGTGATTTTCTACAGCCAGCTTGGCAAAGAGCAGGGGCTGTTTGATTTTGATGATGTGGTCCGTGGTATCAACGAGAAGCTGACCCGTCGTCATCCGCATGTGTTTGCTAATACTGAGTTTGCCAATGAGGCCGAGATCAATGCCAACTGGGAAGCGGAGAAAGCCAAGGAGCGTTCAGTCAAAGGGGAGGATTCCAGTGTGCTGGCTAACATCCCGCAAGCGATGCCTGCGCTCATCCGGGCCGATAAAATCCAGAAGCGCTGTGCCAAGCATGGATTTGATTGGGATACCCTAGGGCCGGTTGTCGATAAGGTGCATGAAGAGATTGAAGAGGTGATGGAAGAAGTCATTCAAGTGTCACCTGATCAAAGTAAAATCGAAGAAGAAGTGGGGGATTTGTTGTTTGCTGTCGCCAACTTCAGCCGCCATGTGCAGGTCAAACCGGAAGTGGCACTGAAGAAAGCCAACCAGAAATTCGAGCGTCGTTTTCGCGAAGTGGAGAAAACTGTGCTAGAAAGAGGAAAGCGTATTGACGATTGCTCCCTGGAATATTTGGATGCTATCTGGGATGAGGTCAAGCGTAGCGAGCTGAAGACAAAGTAAGCGAGGTGGGGGAGTTAAGGGCAGTCACACGGATGAATGCTCAATCTATAGTCATCTAGTTTAGTAGAATTGATTTGAGACAAAAAAAAACCAAACGTGCTGTGATAGTTTTCACGTTGTGGCAATAAAGTGTGTCTGGTATACTAATTTCCCGTCCAGATACATTTTATCCTCTATACCAATCTTCCAGGTAAAACATGACGACGAATTACATTTTTGTTACGGGCGGGGTCGTATCCTCACTAGGTAAAGGTATTGCTGCAGCATCGCTGGCGGCTATTCTAGAAGCGCGTGGTCTTAACGTGACCATGATGAAGCTAGACCCTTACATCAACGTTGACCCAGGCACAATGAGCCCAATTCAGCATGGTGAAGTATTCGTAACGGAAGACGGTGCAGAGACTGACCTTGACCTAGGCCACTATGAGCGTTTCATCCGTACCAAGATGACCAAGCGCAATAACTTCACTGCGGGACGTGTTTACGCTGATGTACTGCGTAAAGAGCGTCGTGGTGACTACCTAGGTGCAACGATTCAGGTTATCCCACACATCACCAATGCGATCAAAGAACGTGTTATTGCAGGTGCAGAAGGCCACGACGTAGCTATCGTCGAAGTTGGCGGCACTGTAGGTGATATCGAATCTCTACCATTTATGGAAGCAATCCGTCAGCTAGCGGTTGAGCTAGGCCGTGAACGCGCAATGTTCATGCACCTGACACTTGTTCCATACTTGGCTGCAGCTGGCGAAGTGAAAACCAAGCCAACTCAGCACTCAGTGAAAGAACTGCTTTCTATCGGTATCCAGCCTGACATCCTTGTATGTCGTTCTGACCGTAACATCCCTGCTAACGAGCGTGCGAAAATCGCCCTGTTCTGTAACGTGCAGGAAAAAGCAGTTATCTCAATGAAAGACGTAGATTCTATCTATAAGATCCCACAACTTATCAAGGCTCAAGGCCTGGATGACTTGGTTTGTCAGCGCTTCGGTATTACAGCTCCAGAAGCTGACCTGACTGAGTGGGAACAGGTGATCTACGAAGAAGCCAACCCAACAGCCGAAGTGACTATCGGTATGGTGGGTAAGTACATCGAACTACCAGATGCATACAAGTCAGTGAATGAAGCACTGAAGCATGCCGGTCTTAAGAACCGTCTGTCAGTGAAGATCAAGTATGTTGATTCTCAGGATGTTGAGTCTAAAGGTACAGAAGTACTGGAAGGCCTTGATGCTATCTTGGTTCCTGGTGGCTTCGGCGGCCGCGGTGTAGAAGGTAAAATCCAAACTGCACAATACGCCCGTGAAAACAAAATTCCGTACCTTGGCATCTGCCTAGGTATGCAGGTTGCCCTTATCGAGTTTGCTCGTAATGCGGCAGGCCTTGAAGGCGCGCACTCGACAGAGTTCGACGCCCAGTCTAAGCACCCAGTGGTCGGCTTGATCACTGAGTGGGTTGACGGCGAAGGTAACGTGGAAGAGCGTACTGAAAAATCGGATCTTGGCGGTACAATGCGTCTGGGTTCTCAGCTATGTCACTTGGCTGAAGGTTCTAAAGCGCGTGAGCTATACGGTAACCCAACAGTACATGAGCGTCACCGTCACCGCTATGAAGTAAACAACAACCTACTTCCTCGTCTAGAGAAAGCAGGTCTGAAGGTTTCTGGTCTGTCAGCAGACAAGAAATTGGTGGAAATTATCGAGATCCCTAACCACCCATGGTTTGTGGCTGCTCAGTTCCACCCTGAGTTCACCTCTACCCCTCGCGATGGTCACCCTCTGTTTGAAGGGTTCGTGAAGGCTGCTGGCTCCAACCAGCGCGGTGAGCTTAACAAGTAAGGATTACGGATAGCTGTAGCCGTGATAGCTGCAGCTATTTTTTAGCTTTTAATTTCAAGATAAAGCAAGAGGAAACACAATGTCTAAGATCGTTAAAGTTCTAGGTCGTGAAATCATTGATTCACGTGGTAACCCAACTGTAGAAGCTGAAGTTCACCTAGAAGGCGGTTTCGTAGGTATGGCTGCTGCTCCATCTGGCGCATCAACTGGTTCTCGTGAAGCTCTTGAGCTACGCGACGGTGACAAGTCTCGTTTCCTAGGTAAAGGTGTTCTTAAAGCTGTTGAAGCTGTGAACGGCCCAATCGCGGAAGCTCTTGTTGGTAAAGATGCTAAAGCTCAAGCTGACATCGACCAGATCATGCTTGACCTAGACGGCACTGAAAACAAATCTAACTTCGGTGCAAACGCAATCCTAGCTGTATCTCTAGCGAACGCTAAAGCTGCTGCAGCTGCTAAAGGCATGCCTCTATACGAGCACATTGCTGAGCTAAACGGTACTGCTGGTCAGTTCTCTATGCCTCTACCAATGATGAACATCATCAACGGTGGTGAGCACGCTGATAACAACGTTGACATCCAAGAGTTCATGATCCAGCCAGTTGGCGCGAAAACTCTTAAAGAAGGTCTACGCATCGGTGCTGAAGTATTCCACAACCTAGCTAAAGTACTTAAGGCTAAAGGCCTAAGCACTGCTGTTGGTGACGAAGGTGGTTTTGCTCCTAACCTAGAGTCAAACGCTGCTGCACTAGCTGCAATCAAAGAAGCGGTTGAAGCTGCAGGCTACGTACTTGGTAAAGACGTTACTCTAGCGATGGACTGTGCTGCATCTGAGTTCTTCGACAAAGAAGCTGGCAACTACAACATGAAAGGCGAAGGTAAAATCTTCACTTCTGAAGAGTTTAACCACTACCTAGCTGATCTAGCTAACCAGTACCCAATCGTTTCTATTGAAGATGGTCTTGACGAGTCTGACTGGGATGGCTTCAAGCACCAGACTGAACTACTAGGTGACAAGCTTCAACTAGTAGGTGACGATCTATTCGTTACAAACACTAAGATTCTTGCTGAAGGTATCGAGAAAGGCGTAGCTAACTCTATCCTTATCAAGTTCAACCAGATCGGTTCTCTAACTGAGACTCTAGCTGCAATCAAGATGGCTAAAGATGCTGGTTACACTGCAGTTATCTCTCACCGTTCTGGTGAAACTGAAGATGCAACTATTGCTGATCTAGCGGTAGGTACTGCTGCTGGCCAAATCAAAACTGGTTCAATGAGCCGTTCTGACCGTGTTGCTAAGTACAACCAGCTAATCCGTATCGAAGAAGCGCTAGGTGAGAAAGCACCTTACAACGGTCTTAAAGAAGTTAAAGGCCAAGCTTAATTAAAAGCTGCGCATCGGGGTTACCCGAGCTGATACTAAAAACCGTCCTTTAAGGGCGGTTTTTTTATGGGCGAATAGTCGGTTGGGTATTAACTGACCCTAGTGTCAAACTACAAGTTATGGGAATATACCAAACTGAGCAATGTTCAGTTTGGTATTTTTACCAGCGGCTTGACACGTCTTTGTGTTTCAATCTGTTATGATTAGCTTAATTTCTTATACCATTGCCAAGAGGGTGCAATGCGATTGTTAAACCTCCTGCTGTTGGTCATCCTCAGCTGGTTACAGTATGACTTCTGGCTCGGCAAGAATGGCATGGTCGATTACCTAGCGGTGCGCGATAATGTAGCGGTGCAACAACAGGCTAATGCCGAACTGGTTCAACGGAACCAGCAGATGTATTTCGAAATTCATGACTTGCACCGTGGTCAGGAAGCCGTCGAAGAACGCGCCCGCAACGAGCTGGGAATGATTGGAACGGATGAAACATTTTTCCGTATTGTCAGCGACTGAACTCCAGAGACTTGCCTGGCGTGAGCCAGCTTTTTAATATGAATGAAAAATTGATCGCAGTCGTACCGGCTGCTGGTGTCGGTAGTCGAATGGCGGCTGACCGCCCAAAACAGTACTTGCACATCGCTGGCAAGACGATTCTTGAACATACCATTGACCGTTTGCTCCAACACCCAAAGGTCGAACGGGTGGTGGTCGCGATCAGCGAGCATGACCCCTATTTCCCAACCTTACCGTTGGCGGATCACCCGCAGGTGACCCGGGTTGATGGTGGTGCAGAGCGGGCTGATTCCGTATTTTCCGGCTTGGCCGCTATTGGTGATCCTAATGCCTGGGTGCTGGTCCATGATGCCGCACGTCCTTGTTTACGTCAGCAGGATCTCGACCGGTTGATCCTCGAGGCGCAGGCGAGCGAATTCGGTGCTATTTTAGCAGCACCGGTTCGCGACACCATGAAACGTGGTAATGGCCAGCAAGCGATAGCCGTCACGGTTGAGCGTAGTGATCTTTGGCATGCCCTGACGCCGCAGATGTTCCGTGCTGGTCAGTTAACGCTCGCGCTGAAAAAGGCGCTGGCCGACGGGGCGGTGGTCACAGACGAGGCCTCGGCGCTGGAGCATTGTGGCATGGCGCCTAAATTGGTCACCGGGCGTGCCGACAACCTAAAGGTTACCCAACCTGAAGATCTCGCGCTCGCGGAGTTTTATTTGCAACATTTATTGAAGGATGAGCAATGATGCGTATTGGACACGGTTTTGACGTCCATAAATTTGGTGGCGAAGGCCCAGTAATTATTGGTGGCGTTGCGATTCCTTATGAGCAGGGTCTGATTGCCCATTCCGATGGTGATGTGGCTCTACACGCGGTATGTGACGCATTGCTGGGTGCCATTGGCGCTGGCGATATTGGCCGCCATTTCCCGGATACCGATGCCGAGTGGGAAGGGGCTGACAGCCGTATGTTGCTGCGCGACGTATACCGCAAAGTAAAAATAAAAGGTTATCGCTTGGGGAACCTTGATGTCACCATCATTGCCCAGGCGCCGAAAATGGCCCCGAATATCGGTGCAATGTGCCAAGCTATTGCCGAGGATTTGGAAACGGACGTTGAGAACATCAATGTAAAAGCGACCACCTCGGAGCGTCTTGGTTTTACCGGACGCAAAGAAGGCATTGCCTGTGAAGCGGTTGTGCTGATCAGTAAAGAATAAATCAGGCAGGGCTATGTAGCCTTGCCTTCTGGCATCTCGGTGCTGCTAAAGAATGGTGTAATTATGTCTACGGTAATGGACAACTTCAGCTGGTTGTATGGAAAACCAAGCTGTCAGGGCCGCATTAAGGTTGAACCTGAAGATTTTGTAGTAAAGGAAAACCTTGGCTTCGAGTTTGCCGGAGTGGGCGAGCATTTTATGGTGAAGATCCGCAAGACCGGGGAAAACACCAAGTATGTGGTCAATGAACTGGCCAAAGCCTGCGGTGTTAAGTCGCGCGATGTAAGCTGGGCTGGTTTGAAGGATCGCCATGCTGTGACTGAGCAGTGGCTCAGTGTGCACCTGCCAGGTAAACCGGATCCGGACTTGGCACAATTTGTTGCCGAACATCCGGGTGTCGAAGTGTTGGAAACCGCCCGCCATGATAAAAAGCTACGTCCTGGTGATTTGGCGGGTAACTGGTTTCAGCTGACCTTGCGCGATCTGGATCTAGCCGACGATGTAATGGCGCGCTTGGAGCAGGTTAAGCTGCTGGGTGTGCCGAACTATTTCGGTGAGCAGCGTTTTGGCCATGGCGGTAACAATGTCATCAAGGCCCGTGCTTGGGGGAATGATGAATTCCGCGTTCGTGACAAGAGTAAGCGTAGCTTCTACCTATCGGCTGCACGCTCGTGGTTGTTCAATATGGTGCTTTCAGAGCGTATCGAGCAGCAAACTGTCCATACGGTGGTCGCCGGTGATCTGTTAGAAACGGAAGAAGACGATCGCGGCCGCTTGGTGGAATCAAACCTCGAGCAGTGGCAGCAGGCGGTGGATAATGGCACAGCAAGTATTACTGCACCTATGATGGGTGATAATGCCCTTCCGACCACAGCCCAGGCAGAAGCCTTTGAAATGGCTATTGTCGAGCAGGAGCCTTTGCTACTCAAGCTGATCCGTGACAACCGAATGCGCCACGAGCGTCGCTCGCTATTGTTGAAACCTAAGCAGATGGTATGGCAGCAAGATGGCGATACCGTCACCGTTTCTTTTGCGCTGCCTGCGGGCTGTTTTGCCACCGCGGTCGTTCGCGAGCTCATGGTTGAGCAGGAACAACAGGAAGGACACGATGCGAATTCTGATCAGTAACGATGATGGTATCTTTGCCGAGGGGATCAACACCTTGGCAAAGGTATTGAGCGATATCGGTGAGGTCACGGTGGTTGCACCGGACCGTAACCGTTCTGGTGCATCCAACTCGCTGACGCTGGATAACCCGTTGCGGATCCGCCATGAAGGTGAAAAGCGGATTTCGGTGGAAGGGACGCCGACTGACTGTGTCCATTTCGCACTCAATGAATGGCTGGGTGAACGTCCGGATGTTGTTGTTGCAGGTATCAACCACGGGGCAAACCTGGGGGATGATGTGCTGTACTCGGGTACGGTTGCCGCTGCAACTGAAGGCCACTTCCTCGGTGTGCCGGCAGTTGCTGTTTCGCTGGTGGGACATCAGCACTTTGAGACGGCAGCGCGGGTTGTCAAAGATTTGCTGCTAAAAGCACAGTCACAGCCATTGCCAAGCAATAAAATATTGAATATCAATGTGCCGGATGTCGCTTATTCTCAATTGGGAAGCTGGCAGGTGACACGTCTCGGTGCCCGTCACCGTGCTGAGAATATGGTTAAGGGTACGGATCCGCGAGGCAAAGAGCTTTACTGGTTGGGGCCGCCGGGACCTTGTCAGGACGCTGGTCCGGGAACGGACTTTTATGCTATTGAGCAACAATGTGTATCGATTACCCCACTACAGGTAGATCTCACCGCGCATGATGCGCTGGAAGGGATCAGTATGTGGGTTGAGCAACAGGAGAAATAGTCGCAATGCGCAATGTGGACGAGCGGACGCTTTTGCTGAACTATTTACATCAGCAGGGGGTTTGTGATGATAAGGTGCTCCAGGCGATGGCGTCTGTCCCGCGGGAGCGGTTTATCGATGAAGCCCTGTCACACAAAGCTTATGAAAATAATGCTCTGCCTATCGGTAGTGGGCAGACCATCTCGCAGCCGTACATTGTCGCCAAAATGACGGAGTTAATGGCCCTGTCTGCTGACTCAAGAGTACTGGAGATCGGTACTGGCTCAGGTTATCAAACGGCGGTGCTGGCACACTTGGTTAACCATGTGTTTTCGGTTGAGCGGATCAAGGCACTGCAATGGCAGGCCAAACGACGTCTAAAACAGCTTGAGCTGCATAATGTCTCGACCAAGCACAGTGACGGTTGGTTGGGGTGGGCTGGAAAGGGCCCGTTCGATGCCATCATTGTGACGGCGGCGGCCGCTGAAATTCCCATGGAGCTACTCAATCAGTTGGCTGATGGGGGCCGCTTGGTGATCCCTGTGGGTGAGCATGCACAGGTATTGAAAGTGATTGTTCGCGAAGGAGAGCGTTTTGCATACCGCGATATTGAAGCGGTACGATTTGTCCCTCTTGTCGCCGGGGAGTTGGCATAGGTCATATGATAAGGGTGTTGTCTTCAGCAAGGACGCGGAAGCTGGCAGCGATAGCTGTCAGCCTGATGTTGTTTGGCTGTAGTAATCATAGTCCTGCTCCGGTGATGAGCCTTGGCAAGGACTACAACAGCCTGGAGCGTGGTAGCTACCGCGGTAGCTATTATCAAGTCCGGGAGGGCGATACGCTTTACTTCATTTCTTACATTACTGGACGGGATGTCGACGATATTATTACAAGTAATAAATTGTCGAAGCCTTATACCATTTTTCCTGGTCAAAGGTTGCAATTGTGGCGGCCAAAATACGTTGCCCCCAAATATGGCCAGGCTGCACCGGTTGCTGTAGCTGCCATACCGGCAGCTAAAACTCCAACAAAAACAAAAGTCTCAAAACCTGCTCAACCCAAACCAGCGGCTAAGGCGCAGCCTGTGACGCAACCGGCCTCCCAGAAACCGGTTCAGTCAGCGGCAAGCAAGACGCAAAGCGAGCAAAAAGTCGCCAATAAAAATGTTGATCCGGCTCCCACAAAAGAGTACTCTCAAAAAACCAAAAGTAACAAAGTTGTTACATCTAAGCCGCAATCTAGCAACGCCAAAGTGGCTAAATGGTCTTGGCCGTCGAAGGGGCGTGTGATTGCCAAGTTCTCCAACTCGGAGAATGGCAATAAAGGGATCGACATCGCTGGGCAGCGTGGACAATCTGTCAATGCGTCTGCCAATGGGGTGGTGGTTTATGCCGGTAACGCGCTTCGGGGATATGGCAATTTGGTGATTATCAAACATAACGATGATTATCTCAGTGCCTATGCCCACAACGACCAAGTTTATGTCAAGGAGCAGCAAAAGGTATCGGTTGGCCAGAAAATTGCTTCTATGGGAAGCTCAGGCACAAGTACTGTGAAGTTGCATTTTGAGATCCGTTACAAGGGTAAGTCCGTCGATCCAATGCGGTACTTACCCAAATAGATAACATGGCATAGTAAAGTTGTAATGTCTTGCTAACTCGCCATCTGGGAGGCGCTATGAGTGGAAGCAATACTGCTGCAGATATTGAAGACTTTGAATTCGATGAAGAAGCGGAGACTGAATCCGCAACCGTTGAAACCAAAGCCGAAGATGTTAGTGCTAGTGACGATGATGTCGATATGTCGCAATATGGGGCTACGCAGAAAGCTCTTGATGCGACCCAGCTCTACCTTGGGGAAATTGGCTTTTCACCTTTGTTGACCGCAGAGGAAGAAGTCCTCTACGCCCGACGTGCTCTTCGTGGTGATGAAGTTGCCCGCAAGCGCATGATCGAAAGTAACCTTCGACTCGTGGTCAAAATTTCTCGCCGTTACAGTAACCGTGGCTTGGCTCTGCTCGACTTGGTCGAAGAAGGCAACCTTGGTTTGATCCGTGCGGTTGAGAAATTCGATCCGGAGCGTGGTTTCCGTTTTTCAACCTACGCAACATGGTGGATCCGTCAGACTATTGAACGGGCAATTATGAACCAGACCCGGACTATCCGTCTGCCTATCCATGTCGTTAAAGAGCTGAATGTTTATCTCCGCACTGCCCGTGAGTTGGCACAGAAGCTGGACCACGAGCCAACGGCGGAAGACATTGCGTTGAAACTGGACAAATCGGTTGATGACGTCAACCGGATGCTACGTCTCAATGAGCGTGTGGGTTCGGTAGATAATCCTATTGGTGGTGATTCCGAAAAAGCCCTGCTTGATATCATTCCGGATGAAAAGAGCGGCGGTCCCGAAACATCAACTCAAGATGACGACATCAAAGCATCTATTGTCCACTGGCTACAGGAACTTAACCCTAAGCAGCGTGAAGTGCTGGCACGCCGTTTTGGCTTGCTTGGTTATGAAGCGTCGACATTGGAAGATGTTGGTCGTGAGATCGGTCTGACCCGTGAAAGAGTGCGTCAGATCCAAGTTGAAGGCTTACGCCGTTTACGCGATATGCTAACTCATCAAGGGTTGAGCATTGAGTCGCTGTTCAATCAGGAACAATTGTAAACCGGTCCACTTTAACTTTACTTTTTCCGGTTCAATCAAAAAGGGATGCCAAATGGCATCCCTTTTATTTTCCTTTATCTCTACCAGCCCGGCTACATCAGGGCTTTCAAGCGGTACAACTCATCCAGTGCTTGGCGTGGTGTCATTTCGTCTGGGTTGATCCGCGCCAGTGCTTCTTCGACTTCGCTTGGCTCCGGCAGCAGGCTCAGCTGCTGTTCGACTAACGGTTCTTGGCTGTTGGCGCTAGGTGAAACCGCTTGCTGGTGGCCACTGGCTTCGAGTTGCTGAAGCTTGAACTTGGCACGTTTGATCACCGACTTAGGGACACCGGCTAAGCTAGCAACGGCCAAGCCGTAAGACTTGCTGGCTGCCCCTTCCTGTACCGCGTGCATAAAGGCGATTTCATCACCGTGCTCTACGGCATCAAGGTGGACATTGGCCAAACCGTCCATCAGCGATGGTAACTCTGTCAGTTCAAAGTAGTGGGTCGCGAACAAGGTCATGGCCGAAATTTTATCGGCTAGCCATTCGGCACTGGCCCATGCCAGCGATAGGCCGTCATAGGTACTGGTACCGCGACCGATCTCATCCATCAGTACCAAACTATTCTGCGTGGCATTATGCAAGATATTGGCAGTTTCGGTCATTTCTACCATGAAGGTCGAGCGGCCCGAAGCCAGGTCATCGGAAGCACCGATACGGGTGAAGATCCGATCCAGCGGACCGATCTTAACGGCTTCGGCCGGCACAAAAGAACCGACATGGGCAAGCAGAGCGATCAAAGCCGTCTGGCGCATGTAGGTCGATTTACCCCCCATATTCGGACCTGTGATGATCAACATCCGGCGGTCATGGTGGAGTGATATCGGGTTGGCGATAAATGGTTCGCTCAGTACTTGTTCGACCACCGGGTGGCGGCCGGCGGTGATTTCAACTCCGGTGGCTTCTGTTAGTTTAGGGCGGCAGTAGTTCAGGGTATCAGCACGCTCGGCCAAGTTGGCAAGGACATCTAGTTCCGACAGGGCATTAGCCGTATTTTGCAGTTGTTCAAGGTGCGGTAGCAGTTGATCAAACAGCTCTTCCCAAAGCTTCTTCTCTAATGCCAACGCTTTAGATTTCGAGTTCAGTACCTTGTCTTCGTGTTCCTTGAGCTCAGGGATGATGTAACGCTCAGCATTTTTCAGGGTCTGGCGGCGTACATAGTGGCTCGGCACCAGGTGGCTCTGCCCACGGCTGACTTGGATATAGAAGCCGTGAACATTGTTGAAGCCCACTTTCAGGCTATCGATGTCATGGCGTTCGCGTTCGTTAGCTTCCATCTCTTCAAGGAATTTGGTTGCGCCGTCGGCTAGATCTCGCCATTCGTCCAGTTCGGCATTGTAGCCTGGAGCCAGTACACCACCGTCACGAATTACCACTGGTGGGTTGTCGATAATGGCGCGCTCAAGCAGTTCGCACAGCTCGTCCATCGGGGCGGCAAGGCCAGCTAATTCACCAATACGGGACTGGTTGATCTCACCAAGTAGTTCAGCCAGCTCCGGCAGGTGTTGGAGCGCAGTCCGCATACGAGCGAGATCGCGAGGGCGAGCAGAGCGCAGAGCCAGGCGGGCAAGGATACGTTCCAGATCACCCATGTGGCGCAATACGCCGGCAAGATCCAAAAATAGTCCGGTGTCCTTAAAAGCGGCAATGGCATCAAGGCGACCGTTGAGCTGCTGGCGGTCACGGATTGGTTGGTGCAACCAACGCTTTAGCAAGCGGCTACCCATTGGCGTGGCTGTTTGGTCAAGAACGGAAGCCAAGGTATTGTCGAAGCCGCCAGCCAAGTTCTGGGTTAACTCGAGGTTACGGCGGGTAGCAGCATCCAGGATCACCGAGTGATCCTTGGTATCTAGGGTGATCGCCCGGATGTGAGGCAGGGCTGTGCGCTGGGTATCTTTGACATATTGCATCAGGCAGCCTGCCGCACATAGACCGTGCTCGGCCTGTTCGACCCCGAAGCCAACCAGATCACGGGTACCGAACTGCATGGTCAGTTGCTGGCGCGCAGTCTCGAGATCAAACTCCCAGACCGGACGGCGTCGGGCACCTTTCATACCGTGGAACAGGCCTGGCAGGTCAAAATCTTCCGGATACAGCAATTCAGCCGGGCTGGTACGCTGCAACTCGGCCTGCATGGCTTCTTCAGTCTCCGGCTCGGCGAGCATAAAGCGACCCGAGGTAATATCCAGCGTGGCGTAACCGAACTTGCTGCCTTCATGGTAGATGGCGGCAATCAGGTTGTCCTGGCGCTCGCTGAGCAGTGCTTCGTCGCTGACGGTACCCGGCGTGATAATTCTCACTACCTTACGCTCGACCGGCCCTTTGCTGGTCGCGGGATCACCAATTTGCTCACAGATAGCCGCGGAGACACCTTGCTGAACCAGTTTGGCAAGGTAGCCCTCAATGGCATGGTAGGGGACACCTGCCATCGGGATCGGCTGGCCATTGGAAGAGCCACGCTTGGTCAGCGAGATATCCAGCAGTTGCGAAGCCTGCTTTGCGTCATCAAAAAATAGTTCGTAGAAATCACCCATCCGATAAAACAGCAAGACCTCCGGATTCTCTGCTTTGATCCGTAAAAATTGCTGCATCATAGGTGTATGTTTTTCTAAGCCTTTTATTGTCACGTTGTTGCCTGCTACATTGTGCCGGAGGGCTGGGTGACCCTACTATATCCGGGGGAAGTTTCTGGTCGCTTAGGATACGTGATCCCGACCTTTCGGCAAAGGGGAGAGCGTGTATTTTTCCCGCAGCAATAATTGTGGTGGACAACAGGCTTGCCCGCTGTGGGTGAGCTAAGTAATGTGTACGCAGTGGATGGCTAGTGGCGTATTCAGTGACGCGGAACAATCTCGTCATACTAGCTTTATCGTTTTAGGTTGGCCGTATTAACTAGGGAGTGATGATGGCATTAGCACAACAGGTCGGGCTGGCCCTGGCCCAGCGTAACTGGGTGGCAGTCACCGCCGAGTCCTGCACCGGGGGCGGGGTCTCTACCGCCATCACGGATATTGCCGGCAGCTCGGCATGGTTTGACCGGGCATTTGTGACCTACAGTAATGAGGCCAAGCAGGAGATGCTTGGCGTGAGCGTACAAACATTGGCCCAGTATGGTGCTGTCAGTGAGCAGGTCGTGGCTGAAATGGTAACGGGGGCACTGGCTCATTCGCGTGGCGACATCGCCGTTGCCATCAGCGGTATTGCTGGGCCTGGCGGTGGTAGCGAAGAGAAGCCGGTCGGTACCGTGTGTTTTGGCTGGGCTGATCAAACAGGCAAGTTAAAGGTGGAAACCTGCCTTTTTGATGGCGACCGGCCAGAGGTACGGCAACAAGCCGTTGACAAAGCGCTATCTGGGTTGCTTGCGCTGATGGCACAATCCTGAGGCGTTCATGAGCCGAGAGCAATTTGGCGAAAAAAAATTCATCCAGTGCTAGACACTGTATGAATAGACAGTATACTAATCATCAATATCAGTACTTAGTTTAAGCATTAATTAAGCATCCCTTGGAGAGTCTAATGGACGACAACAAGCAGAAGGCACTCGCCGCCGCGTTAGGTCAAATTGAAAAGCAATTCGGTAAAGGCTCGATCATGAAGTTGGGCGACAACCGCACTATGGATGTCGAAACCGTGTCTACCGGTTCTCTGTCTCTAGATATCGCCTTGGGTGCTGGTGGTCTGCCAATGGGCCGTATCGTTGAAATCTACGGTCCTGAATCTTCAGGTAAAACCACGTTAACACTAGAAGTTATTGCTGCTGCCCAACGTCAAGGCAAAACCTGTGCCTTCATCGATGCTGAGCACGCGCTTGACCCAATCTACGCGCAGAAACTGGGTGTAGATATCGACCAGCTATTGGTTTCCCAGCCAGATACTGGTGAGCAAGCATTGGAGATTGCCGATGCCCTAGCTCGTTCTGGCGCGGTTGATATTCTGGTTGTCGACTCCGTTGCTGCCCTAACGCCTAAGGCCGAAATCGAAGGTGAGATGGGTGATTCACACATGGGTCTACAGGCACGTATGCTGTCTCAGGCTATGCGTAAAATCACCGGTAACCTGAAGCAGTCGAACTGCATGTGTATCTTCATCAACCAGATCCGTATGAAGATCGGTGTGATGTTCGGTAATCCAGAAACCACAACTGGTGGTAACGCACTGAAATTTTACGCTTCTGTTCGTCTTGATATCCGTCGTACCGGCGCTGTCAAAGAAGGTGATGAAGTGGTAGGTAACGAAACCCGTATCAAGGTTGTGAAAAACAAGATTGCGGCACCGTTCAAACAAGCTGAAACCCAGATCCTTTACGGTAAAGGTTTCAACCGCTACGGCGAGCTGATCGACCTTGGCGTGAAGAACAAGATGGTTGAGAAAGCGGGTGCATGGTACAGCTACCAGGGTGATAAGATCGGTCAGGGTAAGGCAAATGCGTGTAAGTACATCGAGGAAAACCGCCATATTGCTGAAGAGCTTGAAGCTAAACTGCGTGAGCTACTGCTAACGCCGGCTGTACTTGAAGAAGCGGCAGCTGAAGCGGAAGAAGATGCCGAAGATAAGGCATTTTAATCATGCTTAGCCAACAAGGCTGAATGACAGAATAGAAGAGCGGGCGGGTATGATTACCACGCCCGCTTTTTTTACTGGAGAGGATAATGAAAGTGAAGAAACCGGCCCGAAGTGCCACGCAATTGGCGGTCAGGTATCTGTCACGCCGTGACCATGCCGAGAAAGAGCTGCAGCAAAAGCTGCTGGCCCGTGGCTACGAGCTGGCCGAAGTTGATGACGCGGTGGCGCTTTGTCAGGATTATAACTGGCTGGATGATGCAAGGTTTGCCGAGCGCTTGTTAGGTAATGGTATCGCCAAGGGCTGGGGGCTGTTGCGTATCCGCCAAGAAATGAAATTCAAGGGGATACACGAAGAGATTATCCGCCAGTTGTTCGAAGATGATGAGTTTGATTGGTATGAGCACGCCCGTGAGGTTGCCCTGAAAAAATTCGGCGAAAGTCCGATGGAGAGCGAGAAAGAAAAAGCCCGACGACTGCGTTTTATGCAGTACCGAGGGTTTGACTTAGAGCAGATCCAATATGCCCTCGATGTTGACGATGAATACTGACCAGGTGTTCCTCTTCCCCTAAACACCGCCAAAAAACACCATATCCCCCTCTGTTATCCGCATGGCGGGGATAAATTGCCTTATTTCTGAACATAACATTTCCCGTATTGGCTACCGTTGTTTTACAATAACCGCCAAAGAATTTATTTTAGTCTCATCACTGCCTGCCCAAATTGTCCTGCCGAGGGCATGGTGGAACTCAGGGCAGGTGATAAAGACAGTTAAATTCGACCATTCAGTTTACATAAAAGCATTATTCAGGATTTGCCAATGTACATGAGCACTGATGAGATTCGCCGTGCGTTTCTTGCGTTTTTTGAGAGTAAAGGCCACCAGATAGTTGAGAGTTCATCTCTTGTGCCTGCCAATGACCCTACGCTGTTGTTCACCAACGCGGGTATGAACCAGTTCAAAGATACATTCTTAGGTCTGGAAAAGCGCAACTACACTCGAGCAACAACCGCTCAGCGCTGTGTTCGTGCCGGTGGTAAGCACAACGACCTGGAAAATGTTGGCTTTACCGCTCGTCACCACACGTTCTTCGAGATGTTGGGTAACTTCAGTTTCGGTGATTACTTCAAGCAAGACGCGATTAAGTTTGCTTGGGAATTCCTTACCGTCACACTGAAACTGCCAGCAGATCGTCTGTTGGTTACCGTTTACGAAACCGATGACGAAGCCTTTGACATCTGGAACAAAGAAGTTGGCGTACCGGCTGATCGCATCGTGCGTATCGGTGACAAGAAAGGTGGCAAGCCATTCGAGTCAGACAACTTCTGGCAGATGGGTGATACCGGCCCTTGCGGTCCTTGTACTGAAATTTTCTACGACCACGGTGATCACATCTGGGGTGGCCGTCCGGGCACACCTGAAGAAGATGGCGATCGTTTCATCGAGATCTGGAACAACGTATTTATGCAGTTCAACCGTCAGGCTGACGGTACGATGGATCCGCTACCTAAGCCGTCGGTAGATACCGGTATGGGCATCGAGCGTATCTCTGCCATCATGCAGGGTGTGCACTCTAACTACGAAATCGATATCTTCCAGACGCTGATCAAAGAAGCGGCAGCTGTGATTGGCCACGACGATCTGGGCAACCAGTCGCTACGTGTTGTTGCTGACCACATCCGTTCTTGTGCGTTCTTGATTGCTGATGGTGTGATGCCGTCAAACGAAGGTCGTGGTTACGTTCTGCGTCGTATCATCCGTCGTGCGGTTCGCCATGGTAACAAGCTAGGTGCCAAGGGTGCTTTCTTCTACAAACTGGCTGCTCCGCTAGCTGAAATCATGGGCACCGCCGGTGAAGAGCTGAAGAAGCAGCTGGAAATGGTCGAGAAAGTACTGAAGATCGAAGAAGATAACTTCGGTCGTACACTGGACCGCGGCATGACGATTCTGGCTGAAGCGTTGGATAACCTTGACGGCAAAGTGCTTGACGGCGAGACCGTGTTTAAGCTGTACGATACCTACGGTTTCCCTGCGGATCTGACCAATGATGTCGCGCGTGAACGTGGCTTCTCTATTGATGAAGAAGGCTTCAACAATGCGATGGAAGCACAGCGTCAGCGTGCTCGTGATGCAGGCCAGTTCGGCGTTGACTATAACGACGCGATCAAAGTAGACGCGGAGACTGAATTCTGTGGCTACGGTGCAACCGAAGGCCAAGCAAATGTAGTTGCCCTTTACCGTGAAGGTGAAGCGGTTGATGCTATCAATGCTGGCGAAGAAGCCTTGATTGTTCTGGACAACACACCGTTCTATGCCGAGTCTGGTGGTCAGTGTGGTGACACAGGTGCAATGACCGCTGACGGTGTTCAGTTTGTGGTTGCAGATACCCAAAAGTTCGGCAACGCTATCGGTCACACCGGTAAGCTGGCTGAAGGTTCACTGCAAGTGGGTGACAAGCTGACAGCAACCGTTGACGCAGCACGTCGCGCAGCGACCAGTCTGAACCACTCAGCGACACACTTGCTACATGCTGCACTGCGTAACCTGCTTGGTGAGCACGTGACCCAGAAAGGCTCACTGGTTAAGCCGGAAGGTTTACGTTTTGACTTCTCTCACTTAGAAGCGGTTAAGCCGGAAGAGCTACGTGAAATCGAACGTGTGGTGAACGAACAAATCCGTATTAACCACGCGATCAATACTGTTGTAACGGACATCGATTCAGCCAAAGAAAAAGGCGCTATGGCGTTGTTTGGTGAAAAATATGATGACGAAGTTCGTGTCCTTAGTATGGGTGACTTCTCTGTTGAACTGTGTGGTGGTATCCATGCTGCTAACACCGGTGATATCGGTTTGTTTAAAATCGTTTCTGAAGGGGGGATCGCTGCTGGTATCCGCCGTATCGAAGCGGTTACGGGGGAAGCGGCTATCGCAACACTGCACGATCAGGAAGCACTTCTGGCTGAAACAGCAAGCCTTGTGAAGTCTGACGCGGCATCAGTTGCGACCAAGGTGAGCGCGCTTGTGTCTCACAGCAAGCAGCTGGAAAAAGAAATTCAGCAACTGAAAGACAAGCTGGCTGCACAAGAAAGTGCAGGCCTGATCAACAAAGCTCAGGAAATCAACGGCGTTAAGGTGTTGGTCACCAAGCTTGACGGTGCCGACAACAAAGCCCTTCGCGGTATGGTTGATGAGCTGAAGAACCAGCTAGGTAGCGGTATTGTCGTGTTGGGCAATGTCAGCGGTGATAAGGTTGGCTTGATTGCCGGTGTAACCAAAGATTTGACGAGTAAAGTCAAAGCAGGCGAGTTGGTTAACCTGGTTGCCCAGCAAGTTGGCGGCAAGGGCGGCGGTCGCCCGGACATGGCGCAAGCTGGTGGCACTGATGCGGCAGCATTACCTGCAGCACTTGAGTCTGTTACCCCTTGGTTGATTGAAAAACTGTAATAGTTGGAGAGGTGAAGTGGCACTATTGGTGCAAAAATTTGGTGGTACGTCGGTCGGGAGTATCGAACGTATTGAAGCGGTGGCTGAGCGCGTTATTCAGGCGCGCCAGCGTGGTCATCAGGTTGTCGTGGTCGTTTCAGCGATGGCTGGTGAAACCAACCGTTTGTTGGGACTGGCAAAACAGATTGATGCCGTTCCGACCCAGCGGGAGCTGGACGTATTGTTGTCAACCGGCGAGCAGGTCACCATTGCCCTGCTTGCCATGGCCCTCAACAAGCGGGGGTACCAGGCAACATCATTGACTGGTGAGCAGTTAGGCATCCGCACTGATACTGTATTCAATAATGCCACCATCACCGAAGTAGAGACTGAGGTGGTAACAGAACTGCTTGAGCGTGACCACATTGTTGTTGTCGCGGGCTTCCAGGGGCGTGATAGTCAAAATAACATCACAACCCTAGGACGCGGAGGTTCTGATACCACCGCTGTTGCTATCGCTGGCGCTCTGGCTGCCGATGAGTGCCAAATCTTCACGGATGTTGACGGGGTGTATACGACTGATCCCCGTTTGGTCAGTGAAGCGGCTCGTTTATCGACGATTCATTTCGATGATATGACGGCAATGGCACGTCACGGCGCAAAAGTGCTACAATTACAGTCGGTTGAATATGCTGAGCAACATCAGGTTCCGTTGAGGGTCCTTTCATCATTCGCTGAAGGGGAAGGAACCTTGGTCGATTTCTCGACGGTATCATCCCATGGTGCCGCCGGGGTTGCTGTCAAAGGCAGGCAGGCATTATACCGAGTTGCACAACCGCTTGAGAAGGTGGAGCAACAACTTGGCTTGTTAGGGGTAGATGCTTGGTGCTATGGTGATAGCCAGCAAGCAACCTATCCTGCAACCTATATAGTTGCGGCTGATGATGAATTGGCCCGACTGAATGTTATCTTAGAAAAAACAGAATTAACTCAACCCTCCGTCGCTATACTGACTCTTGTCGGGGAAGGAATAGAAGGGGATAGCACGCAAGTGGCTGCCTCGCTGACAGAAAAAGGGATGAGGGTATATCAACAAAAAAGTACTGCTCGTTGTGTTTCACTATTGATCAATGGGCAACATTTACAGTTAGCCGTAGAACACATCCACAAAAAATTTGTGGTTGAGCCAGAAAGTCTGGATAATCGACCACTTCTCGCTGTTTCTTGAGCAGTGAACATTTACGTAATTGTAAATATTGTTGGATAATAAACGTTAACACTTATAATACTGAGATTACTCAAGGAGCACACGAATGCTAATTTTGACACGACGCGTAGGTGAAACGCTAATGATCGGTGATGAAGTCACCGTTACTGTTCTTGGCGTTAAAGGTAACCAGGTTCGAATTGGTGTAAATGCACCGAAAGAAGTCTCTGTACACCGCGAAGAAATTTACATGCGTATTCAAGCGGAAAAAGAATCAGGTTCCCAGGGTTCTGGTAACTACTAATTCGAAGAAGGCCAGCATTTATGCTGGCCTTTTTTGTTATTGCCTGCCGCGCCATATTCTTGAATCTAGAAGAGATACTGGGCCATTACGCGCGATAATATGCCGTGTTGGCTATTAAGTGTGCATCCGCGCAGTGGATGTCATTTTTTCACGATAAAGTGTTTGACTTATTTTCGGCTGGCAGTAATATGGGCCCCCGCAAGACGGTGAGGTGGCCGAGAGGCTGAAGGCGCTCCCCTGCTAAGGGAGTATACGGTTTATAGCCGTATCGAGGGTTCGAATCCCTCCCTCACCGCCATTCCTTATTATTAGTGAATGGGCTTGCATTGCGCGCTCGTAGCTCAGCTGGATAGAGTACCTGGCTACGAACCAGGCGGTCGGAGGTTCGAATCCTCCCGAGCGC
>NZ_JBNNXT010000040.1:0-44432 GCF_052873815.1 Photobacterium sp. DNB23_23_1
TCCCAACTAGAAATCAACTAGTTGGGATTATCGCCTAACTGCAGGATCGTTCAAGTTAGCTTAAACGATCGGCATTAATCCAGCGGATGGCTTTTTTGATCGCTTCAATGAGCAAATATGATGAACGTTGGATTTAGTAGGTTTCTTTTTTGGGTTTCTTGTCTTTTTTATTGCCTTTGCCCGGATTGTTATCACCGTGAACACTGCGGTTTTCTTGGTTCTTTTTCCATTGCTCACACTCTTCCGAGGTGATTTTGACATTGTCAGATTCGAGTTTTAGGCAGTCTTTACTGATTTCGAATCCGTCGCCAGAAATCTTTACATCAGCATTGACTTCCCCGATAAGTAGTAGGGCAAATAGGCAAGAAAAAACTCGGGACATGGCACACTCCTTGTTGTGGGTATCACATCAAGTGTAGAAGCCCGTTAGAGCTTTAACTGCGAACTTTTAGGCGAATAGAATAGGCTTAGCCCGTCTGAACTTCATATGCCGCAACAAATGTTTTGACCGCCGATTCAATGGTGGCCTGCTGTACGTTGGCGTCCGGTGCTGGCATATGGGCCATGATCTGGGGCCAGAAAACAGTGGCTTTTAGGCTGGCAATGAATTGCTCTGAGGCAACGTCTGGGTGGGCGACATCAAGTTTGCCTGCAGCAATGCCGTCGCGGATCCACTGGCTAAGACCATGGCAGTCGTCGAGAGGCTGAAATTTATCAACCATTAAAGCTGCGAGATCTTTGGAGCGGATACACTCACTCATCACCACGCGTGCAACTGCCATGAAGCAAGGGCTGCAGAGCAAGGCTACCTCTTTGTGTGCAATATGCGTTAGCTGGTCTTCGATACTCTGTTCTGGGTTGAACGAAATAGAACTGATCACCTTAACGTTTGACACAAGCCGCTCAACAATGACTTCGAACAAGCTTTCTTTGGTTGGGTAATACTTGTAAAGCGTTCGCTTGGAGACTTCGGCTTTTTTCGAGATCGCTTCCATACTCGCCTGTTCTAACCCTTTTTCTGAAAAAATTTCCAGCGCGGCACAGACGATATTTTCCTTTTTTATTTCAGCGACTTTACCCATAAAAATTACCCATGTACGTAATGATGTCGAATTAAAAGGTAAACGGTGGTGTTTACTTTCTAATTTTAGTGGCTATGATGAAAAGTATACACCATCGTTTACTTTTGAGGCTAGCAACAAATGAAAACTACACTGAAAGCATCTTTGGTTGCCGTAATGGGGGCCCTTGGCTTAGTGGCATACAGCAGTGGAAGTGCAAATACAGACGGCAGTTATGTGCGTAGCCATGAGATCCGGGAAGCGCGCATTGCCAGCTCGCCTCAATTTAAAGATGGCAAAGCCATTAGCCATATGCCCAGTGTAAAAAGTGAAGAGGGTATGCTGTCGGTCATGTGGAAATTCTTCATGCAGCGCGATCAATATAAGCCCCAGCAACGTCTGCAATTCCAGGCGGTAGATACCCCATTGTTGGAAAGCCCGAGCAGCGCATTGCGAGTCACTTGGCTGGGGCATTCGTCACTGTTTTTGGAAGCCGATGGTGTGCGCATGTTGATTGACCCGGTATTTGATTACGCATCACCGTTAGCATTTTCCAGAATGTTCTCGCGTAATGTTGATGCACCGGTCAGCCGTGAAAGTTTGCCCCAGCCGGATGTGATTTTAATCTCCCATGACCACTACGATCATTTGGAAGAGAAAACCGCCCGTTTTTATGCTGATAAAAATGTAAGGTTCTTCGTTCCATTAGGTGTTGGACGTCATCTTGAAAAGTGGGGGGTGAAGCCGGGCAATATTGAAGAGTTTGACTGGTGGGAGAGTATTGCCGTCGGTACGGTTCGCATTACCTCGGCGCCTGCTAATCATAATTCAGGCCGCGGCCTATTCGATAGTAATCGCACTCTTTGGTCATCCTGGGCGATTCAAGCGGAGGCTGGCAGTGTGTTTTTCAGTGGTGATTCGGCCTATGGCGATCATTTCAAGCAAATTGGTGAGCGGTTAGGTCCGTTTGATATGACCTTTATCGAAGTTGCGGCCAATGTCAAAGACGGTAAAGGCTACCCGGTAGAGGGATGGGGCCATATGCAGGCTGCCCATACCATGCAGGCGCACTTGGATGTCGGCGGTGACAAACTGTTTCCCGTTCATTGGTCAACGTTCGAATTGTTCCTGCACAAATGGGATGAACCGGTCAATGATTTGATTGCTGAGGCGCAAACTCACGGGGTGGAACTGGTGACGCCGCTGGTAGGCCAGAGCTTGGATATGTCACAGCCATTCCAGACGACGTTTTGGTGGCAGGATAGTGAACAGTGGCAGGTTGAGCCGGATGTGAGCCAGCTGGCTTTCAGGGCTGAATAATGCGTGGTTATTTATAATAGGTCACATCTCATCCACTTAATCGCCTTGTTGCGGTAAATGCCCTGTTTTCACCCAGATAACCGTTTCTTGCTCGACAAAGGGGAAGTGCTCACTGAGATGGGGGCTGCGCAGCCAAGTACCTGTTGGGTATAGGCCAAATTCATCCTGAAACTGACCAGAGAGCACCAGTATTTCTTCCCCTCCCCAGTGGTGGTGGGGCTGGAACCGCTCACCGGCTGGCCATTTCACCAAGGCGGTGTGCTGGTGGCCGAACTCGTGCAGCGGCATGACTTGCAAACCACCGATCCCTGCTAGCCAAGGTGCCTTGTTAGTATCGATGCTGATCTGTTGGCTGTCTTGCGTCAAAAACTGGTTGAGTTTGACGAAGATAGTACAGCCTTGTTTGCTGAACGGCGCGTGTTGGCTCCCCGGCGGATTACGGATATAGGTTCCGGGCCCGAAATCACCGGTCTCATCCGAGAATACACCCTCAAGGACAAAGATTTCCTCACCCATAGGGTGAGAGTGGGGGGCAAATGACGAGCCTGCTGCGTAGCGCACGATGCTAGTGGTATGGCCCGTTTCTTTGGCTTGTCGTTCAAGCGGCTTGCGCCATACTCCGTTAGCGGGACTGGGCAGCCACTCCATCTTCTTGGTGTCTATTACCAAGCGTTGCTGAAAATCCATATTGTGCATGCGTGCCCTCGATGCTGAGTGTATTAGTTCGTCGCTATTTTCATTGTGGGTCGGGCTAGCTTCGCTGGCCACTACTGTGTTCGATCGCCATATAAGTATCATTATCGGCCACTGAATGGTCAATGAAGACTTTGTGGGGGTCATCGAGGTTGGCTTGGGGGGCGCAGTAGCTGATATTAAAAAGCGCCAAACTTGTCCGGCGCTTTTATGGTGGTTGAGCTTACTAAATGTGTATGGAAAGGTTAAAGCTCAAATTCTGGCTGTTTTTTCTTCACTGCATCATGAGTGCCAATATACAGTAATGTTTGCTCTCCTATTCCACGCATGAAAAAAGAGAGACAAGCTGGGCATTGAAGTTTTTCTTGTCCGGTTGTGGTGAGTGGCTTTTCATGCCATTTACGCCTAACTCGGTTTAAACCAGAGGTGCAATAACATTCTGGGCATCGAATGGGTACTCTCATAACATCGTCCTTCTGACCGCTCTGCTTGGTTGTCAATTAATCAGAAAAGGACGTTAAAAAACTTGATGTGCATCTTGTTTCTTAGTTGAGTTTATGGCTATGTAATGAAGTTTTTAATAAGTGAGACCAATGTCCTGATTGGTGTTAATGTAATGTAATGCACAGTTACAAGTGGACACATTTAGACTGGAGTGAATAGATTTCCCTGTGGGTGGGAATAGCAAAGTAAAATGACACGATCCCTGTGTACAATTACGCATTGGTATTTGGGTTTAGTTATTCGCAACCCAATATCGCTTGGCGTTTGGCCATCAGCTCTTTTGACATTGACTGGGCAGTAATACGCATACCTTTTTGTTCTAGACCGATCAGTAATTGCATTCGCAGATTCTCAGCGCGCTCTTCTAACGATTGACGTTCACCCTCAGGCTTCTCCGCGGCTTTTTCGTAGCAACCAACAATGGATTTAAATAAGTGAGATTCAAAGCTGGTTCTTTCCTCCGGCTTAATAGTTTGCGATTCATTTACTTCGCCATTGGCTTTGCGGCGGTTGTAGTCTTGAATTTGGTTTTCAGCGATTAGATCGAACACACTCATAGCATTACTTTTCTTGGGGGATAATTCGTGACCATCATAGCTTCGTTGCTTGAATAGGCACTGAAAAATGACTTGGGGAAATGTATCTAAATGTGTTTTGAGTCGGGCAGGGGTGTGCCAAGAAATGGAAGGCCTGAGTCATATTCAGGCCACTTGTTAGGTACTTCCCAGAAGGAAATCATGTATGTATTTGATTGATAATCACTTCCACTATGCTTAATCTTGTTATTGCGGTGCAGCTACCGAGCCCCTTTGGATTAACTCTACTGCCATACTTGATCGGGTGGCCACTTTGGCTGGTGTGCTCATTATAGTGATCAACTTGTGTACGGCTGTTTGGGCTATTTTATTGTAATCGGCGCTGATTGTGGTTAGCGGGGGAGTGGAGATGGCACCAACCCCTAGATTGTCAAAGCCGATCACAGAAATATCTTCTGGCACTCTAACCCCAAGACTCGAAAGGGCTTCAATAAGCGACAGTGCCATCATGTCACAGATACAAAATACCGCGGTACAATCGTTAAAGACACCTTCATCAATGAGTAGAGGCAGTATTTCACGAGCTCCAAAATCACCTGAAGGGTTGGTGATTAGCTCATTTCCGCTTAGCCCTCGGGCTGACTCCACTTTGTCTGCATATTTAACAAAGTCCACAACGACGTCGTCTCTGTCGAACTCGATACCAGCCATATTCATAGCCCTCAAGAAACCATCGGTTCTCTGGTAGGTTGAGTGCCGGTCATTGGCCGTTAGAATTTTGATCTTTGAATGGCCGTGGCGGATCAGGTGATCCGTTGCAAGAAAGCCGCCGAATTCATAGTCAGGTGAAATGCTTTGGTATTGCATATAAGGATCAACACCGTTGATGATCACAATCGGCAGTTTGGTTTTTTGGCCCTGTCGGATCACATCTTGATTCGGCGTACCTAATATCAACAAGGCTTGTGCTTGATCCAGCCGGCTGCTCAATTGCTCATCCGATGTCAATTGGTTGAACATCGACATCTCTAATTTGATGTTGAGCTTACTGGCTTCGATTTTAAGCTCATTGAGCAAGGTGCCATAGAAGGTATGAGGGGCAAATGCCGAGTCGTCACAAAATACCGTCAGCGTATCAAGAGTTAGTGGAATTTCCAGCGCACTTCTTTTCTTCACATACCCCGTTTCCTCGATGATTGCCTCAACTCGTTTTACCACGTCCTCTTTGACCTTGGGGCTGCCATTTAGAACCCGTGAAACCGTTGCTTTGGATACGCCAGCGATGGTCGCAATGTGTTCGAGTGTCGGCTTTTTATGTGAGTTTGTTTGCATTTTCAAAGTGGGCTCCTGCGAGGCGGCGGGTACCAAAGGTACTTGCTGTCACCAATGTGCAATATGGCATTCATCTAGCCGTAGTTGTAAAGCAACTATCAGAACAATACAAGCAGTTTTCATTAAAATCATGAAACGTTTCATTATTTGCTGTTGTTTCATTTCGTGGTTGTTATCACAGATAGTTCCATTCATTTGGGTAAGATAAAAATCAATCAATGACATCTCGCAGTCATGAAATTGCATTTATTTTATCTTTTCATGATTCCATGAAACATTTCATTTTGCCGGGGTGGTCACATTTATCTCTATGCTGAGGCTTTGGAAATGACGCAGAATTTGGAAAAGATCAAACACGACATTATCGCAACTATTGAGCGAAATGCGCCGGTCATTGGTATTCGAAACCCGATGGTCGGTGCGGGAGCAAAGGACTTTACTTGGCTGTATCCGGATGAGTATTTCTGGACAGATTCGTTTTGGACTGGGCAACTGTGGCTAGCTTATATGCTGACAGGGAAGCAGGAGCTTAAGAATATGGCTCGTATGCGCAATGCTCATATGGCCAAAATCCTCGATAAACCTCTTTGGCTTAACCATGATTTGGGCTTTGAATTTAGTTTGTCTTCGGTCGCTGACTACAAGCTAACCGGTGACCCTAAAGCACGAGAGCTTGGACTTCGAGCAGCAGAGGCATTGCGCAGCCGCTATAACTGGAACGGAAACTATATAGTGGCTTGGACAGCCGGCGCTGAAGATAAAGCCCATGCAGAAAGTGTTCAGGGCAAGATTATCATCGACTGTATGCAGAACTTGTCTTTGTTGTGGTGGGCGTATGAGGAAACCAATGTGGAATCCTTTAAGCAGGTTGCAATTGGGCAGGCCGAGACGACGCTTCAGCACATAGTGCGTGAAGATTACAGTACCTATCACACCTTTGATTTTGACACTTCGACCAACAAGCCGTTACGTGGCTGTACCCATCAGGGCTATGCGGATGAGTCATGTTGGAGCCGCGGCCAGGCTTGGGCGATCCATGGTTATGCCCAAATGGCTTTAATGACGGGTGATATGCGTTATGCCGAGGTCAGTGCCAAATTAACCGACTATATGCTTGAGAAAATCACTGATGACATGGTGCCGGTGTGGGATTACTTGCTGCCTGAAAATGAAATTCAATATAAAGATACTTCAGCCGGATCGGTAACATCGGCCGGTCTGTTTATTTTGGCTGAAGTACTTGAGCGTCAGGGCGACAAAGGTCAGGCGGCCAAAT
This sequence comes from Photobacterium sp. DNB23_23_1, assembly GCF_052873815.1. NCBI lineage: Bacteria > Pseudomonadati > Pseudomonadota > Gammaproteobacteria > Vibrionales > Vibrionaceae > Photobacterium > Photobacterium sp. DNB23_23_1. The sequence goes on from NZ_JBNNXT010000040.1 coordinate 6,723, forward strand.
ATCACGATGTGGCCATGCAAATGCTGCTGGCGCTGCGCGAACACTATGACTTAACCCATGTTGAAGGGGCGCAAGGGTTGCTTTCCGATGCCGCTTCATCTGTCCCCCATGCGATTGAACGCGACTTAGATTACTTGGCCAATGCCATGCTGCCATATGGTGATTATTACTATTTTGAAGCGGTATTACGCTCGCTCGGCCATAACAAATTGTTCTGGTAATGGTTAAACAATAACGTTGAACTAAAAGGATAAAAAAATGAAAGGAATGAAAACCAAGCTTCTGCTTCTCGGTGCACTGGTATTGGCATCAACCAATATTCACGCTAAAACCTACAAATTTGCCACCAACATTCCAAGCGAGGATGCCGCTGGTACCTTGTTGACAGAGATGGGGCAGACAATTAAAGACCGCACTGATGGCCGGGTAAGTCTTCGCTTCTTTTGGAATGGCACGCTCGGCGGCCAAGCCCAGTACCTGCAACAGATCCAAAGTGGCGTGATTGATATGGGGTTGGTCAACAGTGCGACACTGGAGAACCTTGCACCTGAAATAACGCCGATTAACCTGCCTTATATCTTCAGGGACCTGGAGGAGTATGAAACGACCATGCTCAATCCTGAGGTCAACAAGCAGATTTATGATGCGGTTGCGTCAAAAAATGTGTACCCAATGGGCTTTCTTAGTAATGGCTTCCGCAGTGTCTATACCACTCGCCCAGTCACAAGCCTTGAAGAGTTGGAAGGTTTGAAACTGCGTACTTCCCCGAGTGATACCTACATGAACTTGATCCGAGCAATCGGGGGAGTACCCACACCGATGGACTTTGGTGAGGTATACCCGGCATTGCAACAAGGCATTATTGATGGTGCTGAAGGCGGTTTAGCCGGATTGTGGGAAGTAAAGTTTGGTGAAGTGTCCAAGTATGCCTTGCGCACAGAACATACTCGACTCACTGACTTTGTGGTGTCGAGCGAGCGTTTCTTAAAATCGCTCAGCGATGAAGACAAAGCGATTGTCGAGGAGGAGTTCTTACGCACAACCAAGAAATCTTTCAATGCTGTTGCTGAGCAAATCGAAAAATCAGAAGCATTAGCTGCATCTGAACTGGGCGTTCAATATACCGTGATAGATAAAGAGCCTCTGATCGCTCGCATGCAGCCGATGTACGATGATGCTCTGGCTGATCCGGTCAAAAGCGAACTGCTCGAAACCATCTTTACGATTCAAGATCGTTAACCCCCTAAGCAGGCTGCTTACCCTACAGCAGCCTGCCTAACTTCAATAAATAACAATAAACAAGCACACTCCAATAACAACTAGGGATCGGATATGAACCAGTTAAATATTAACAACGCTGATTTGATAGAGCACCGGCCGTGGCGTTTTATCGAGGTGTTGGAGAAATCCCTCAAAGTCATTTTAACTTTCCTATTAGCGGCAATGAGTGTCTTGATTGTTTATCAGGTCGCTGCTCGCTATGTATTTAACTCGCCCAGCGCGATGTCTGAAGAGCTATTACGTTTCTCATTAATTTGGCTTGGTATTCTCGGCGCCGCCCTGTGCTTTATCAAATCCACCCATCTTAACTTGCCCCTGTTATTGGACTATGTATCACCATCAGTGCGCCAGAAGATGGAGCTGTTTAGCCGCTTCATGTATGTGCTGCTAGGGGCCGTGATGAGCTGGGGCGGTTATGTTGCTGCAACGAAAAACCTCAGTCTCTCAACCCCCACGTTACAGGTTCCTTTGGGGGTGGTACAAAGCGTATTGGTCATCAGTGGCATATTGATAATGATTAGCCAGGTGTATGCCATCGCCCAAGACATTAAACAGCAACCCCGCCAAGCATTGGTATTGCTTAGTTACATTGTCGGGGCCGGATTACTGGTTGTGGGATATTCTCAACTTAAACAGCTAGATGCCTTCGATGATTATCTCTATAGCAATATCGAAATGCTGTCTTTTTTCACTTTGTTTATCTCTTTTTTGTTTTTCTTGTTGATGGGAACGTCGATCGCTGTCGGGTTGGCTTTTTCCGGTATTTTCACTCTGTCGTTACAAATTGATTTTGTTAACTTGATGGGCACGACCAGTGAGAAGCTGTTTAGTGGACTTGATAGTTTCGGTTTTCTGGCGCTGCCGTTTTTTATTCTGGCAGGCAACATCATGAACCAAGGCGGGATTGCCAAGCGATTGATTGTTTTTGCTATGTTGATTGGTAAGCGCATTCCGGGCAGCCTGTGGCAGACCAACATTGTCGCCAATATGATGTTTGGCTCGTTGTCGGGCTCGGCCATTGCTTCTTCTACCGCTATTGGTGGGATCATCACGCCGATGGCAAAAGAGAAGAACTATGATATGCCGTTTTCGACAGCGGTTAATGCGTCCTCTTCTATTTCAGGCATGCTGATCCCGCCAGCGGGTGCATTTATTGTTTACTCCATGATCACCGGTGGTAGTGCATCAATTGCCGCTCTGTTTCTTGGTGGTTATGTGCCCGGTATTATTCTGGGCTTGAGTGTCATGCTGGTTGCTTACCGTTTTGCCCGCAAGAACAATTATCCTATAGATACAACCCATTACTCGTTTGGTGAGGTCGCGGATATCATTTGGCGAGCTGTGCCTAGTATGTTCTTGATTGTGGTGGTGATCGGCGGGATTATCGGCGGTATGTTCACAGCCATTGAAGCATCGGGAATCGCAGTCATTTACAGCTTGCTTCTTGCTATCTGTTACCGGACGCTTACCGTCAAAAGCTTGATGAAAACCTTGTATGACTCGGCACTGAGCACTTCAGTGATTTTATTCTTGATCGCGTGTTCTGGGTTAATGAGTTGGTCGATGACTTTCGCCAGCATTCCCGACACGGTAGGTGAAATGCTCGTTGCGGTGAGTGAGAATAAGTACATCATCTTGTTCGTGATAAACCTGACGCTGTTGATGGTGGGTGTATTTATGGACATGGCTCCGGCCCAGCTGATCTTCACCCCGATCTTGTATCCAGTAGTGACGAGCTTAGGTGTTGATCCTGTCCACTTTGGTATCATTATGATCTACAACCTCTCAATGGGTATTGTCACACCGCCGGTCGGCACTGTGCTATTTGTTTCGTGTGGTATAAGCGGCGAGAAGATAACGAATGTAATCAAGCCATTGCTACCTATCTTCTTTGTGCAGTTTATCGGCCTACTGCTGGTGACTTACGTGCCGATGTTAAGCCTTGGACTTCCAAAATTCTTCGGTTTAATCAGCTAGGAGGCCGAGTTATGAAACACGCTATTTTTACCAACAACCCAATGCAAACTAAGACTGATTTCCAGCAATTGGCGCGGGATTTGTTTACTCCCTTGCTTCCCTATTACCGTGAGCAAGGACCGAGGATCGATTTCGATGAGGGCGGTGCCTGCTTTGATATGGTAGCGAGCTCACTTGAAGGTGTGGCTAGGCCGCTCTGGGGTGTTATTCCATTGACATTGGGGGGCGGTGAGTTTGAACACTGGCCTTTAATTCGAGAGTTGCTTATTCAGGGAACAGAACCCAGCTCAGAGACATACTGGGGAGTATTGGGTGATGTAGACCAACGCAGCGTTGAGATGGCTGCGATTGGCTTATTGCTTGCTGTTTTGCCTGAACAAGGCTGGGAGCCGCTGACCGAACGACAACAGGATAACTTGGCGTTGTGGCTGGCGAGTATTCAAGATAAACCGACGTCCCATAATAATTGGTTGTTCTTTACTATTTTTGTCCAACAAGGGCTACGTAAGGTTGGACGCACTGACTTGGTTGATACCAAATTAGAGCAGCATTATCTTGAGAAAATTAAAAACTGGTATCTGGATGATGGCTGGTATGGGGACGGTGATATTGAGGCCGTTGATCATTATGGTGGCTTTGCCATGCATTTCTACGGCCTTATCTATGCGACGTTGTTCGAACATAAAGATCCGGCTTATGCAGAACTGTTTATCGAGCGAGCCAATGCATTTGCAGAACCCTTTAGCTATTGGTTCGCAGACAATGGCGATACCTTAGCGCAAGGGCGATCTCTGACTTACCGCTTTGCATGCTGTGGCTTCTGGGCGGCCTATTCAGTTGTTGGGGAAGCCACGTTTACACCAGGGCAAATTAAAGGGTTGTGGGCACGGCACCTTCGCAGTTGGCAGCACAAACCTATTTTTACTCACGATGGCCGGTTGAGTCGAGGATATGACTACCCCAACCTCCACATGTGTGAGGTATACAACTCACCGACGTCTCCCTATTGGGCGATGAAAGCGTTCTTCCCACTAATGCTGCCTGATGATTCTGATTTCTGGGTGTGCGGGGAAGAGCCTCTGGCGTACCGCAACAGTGTGGTTGCCATGCCAGCCAATAAGACATTGGTTCAGCGAATTGATGGCAATAGCATTGTTCATTATGGGGCAAATATTCATCCGCTATTTCAGCTCGATAAATACAATAAGTTTGCTTACTCGACTTTTGGGGGCATGGATATTAATGCCTTGCTTTATAGCGAAAAGCTTAGCTTCGGCGATAACATTTTGGCACTGAGCTTTGATCAGGGCGCCAACTGGCAGATGCGTCAGAAAAACCTAGAGGTTACTGTCTCTTCTGACGAGCTATCCATTTACTGGCAATCTGGTGAGGTCAAGGTACTTACTGTCATATCCGTTGATGGGGAAGAGGGATTTAGCCGTCGCCACAGTTTCGAATTTGAGCGAGAGGTTTGGCTTGCCGAAACAGGGTTTGCGGTGGGTAAGTGGTACCAAGAGGAGAAAGTCCTCCGGGCTAGCGGATTGCAAGAGGCGGTTATAGGGGCGGAACTTTGTGTTCAGGGCTGTAATGGTACCTCGATAATCAAGAGCCGGGACGATCATGAAAAATCAGCCCACCTCACCACCCGAGTACATACCGATGTGTCTTTCCCACGCAGTGCCGTGCCGTTCTTGCTCACTAAGCTTCCGGCTGGCAAACATACCCTGGAGAGTTATTACAAGATGGGTAAGAGTTAATAGCATTCATTGAGTCTATTCGTTTAGGTTTCCCGGCCTTCGTTAAGGCCGATAAAAAGGATATTGGGGGATATATGTACAAGATTGGTTTAGATGTGGGTGGAACGAAGATATCAGCCGCTTTGTTTGATGCCGAAAATAGGGTTATTCACCGGCAAAGATACAGTACGGATAAATCATCGTATGAAAATTTTATTGGGCAAATCTTGGCAGTGATCGAGGCGTTCAAAACGGAAGCTGGTGATAAAGCCTTGGTGGGGATCGGTCTGCCGGGCGCCATCGATGGTGAATCTGGCGTGGTGAAAAACTGTAACTGCCAAGTGGTCAATGGCCATAACCTTGAAGAGGATTTGGCAAATCATCTTGGTCATCAGGTTCATATTGCCAATGATGCTGATTGTTTTGCCTTAGGGGAGGCTTGCTATGGTGCTGGTGAAGGTAAACAAGTCGTTTTCGGTATAGTACTCGGAACCGGATGCGGGGGTGGTTTAGTTATAAACCAGACGCTGGTTAGAGGGCCAAATCGGTTGACCGGGGAGTGGGGCCACAACCCACTGCCGGGTTATGATTTGGAGATAGATGGTAACGTCGACCCTTGCTATTGCGGCAGGGCGCATTGTATCGAAAGTTTTCTGTCCGGGACTGGCATCGCGAAGCGATTTGCCACTACTTATGGTGAAGCGTTATCTGCTGCTGACATATTTAAGCACATTGACCATCGGGCGGATTGCTCCAGTTTTTATCGGCTTTATGTCGACCAGCTAGCCCGTGCATTGGCTAGCATCATTAATCTTATTGATCCTGACATGATAGTGGTTGGTGGGGGACTATCAAAACAAAGCCGTATTTTTGAAGATTTGCCAACCGTTTTGCCAAAGTATGTCTTCGGAGGTAAGTGCAACACGCTTGTGTTACCCGCTAAGCTGGGTGATGACTGCGGGATATACGGTGCTGTGAAGGTTGGCAGTCAATGTAGCTAACGCTATTTATACGTCATGGATCTTGGCTGAGGAAAAAAAATGCATTTTTTTAAAAATAATGCTGTACATAAAGCGCCCAGCTGTTAATATCCCTCTCGTTCTTAGAACAAAGAGTTATTCAATGCAACATCAAGTACAAGTTAAACCTTTAGCTACTTTTACGTTATCGTACTGTATCTCACTGTTTCCCTTAGATTGAACGTAACATTAAATAATTCAGTAACCAATCATATCGCATACTGCGATTAGTTTATTAATGAATTTATAAGGGGCAGTCTATGTCTAAGTCAACTGGTATCGTTAAGTGGTTCAACGAAGAGAAAGGTTTCGGTTTCATCACTCAAGAAAACGGCGGTGCTGATGTATTCGTACACTTCCGCGCTATCGCTTCTGAAGGTTTCAAGACTCTTGCTGAAGGTCAAAAAGTTTCTTTTGACGTAGAACAAGGTCAAAAAGGCCCACAAGCTGCAAACGTTGTAGCTCTGTAAGCCGAAACTTACTTTGTGATAAAATGCTGGCTTAGGCCGGCATTTTTTATGTCTGTCATATCTGTTGCATTTTTCCTCCAATACCTGCTGTTATGTCCCCTTGTTGCGTAAATATGCAACCAACTCTTTTTCGGTAATACTTCTCTGTTTCTGTAATCAAACCCAATTTAAATCACCACATCTCGATACTCGGTCTACTTTTATGTGAAATGACTGGGGTAGGGGAAAGGGTGAGCACTCTGGTTGTTTCCCCTGCAGTTCAATGCTTTTCCAGTGATTGATAATGTTAAATTAATGTTTTAAGAAATAATTTTCGTGATCTTTGTCACGTTACGTGGCCAATTCAGTTTGGTTTGGCCAGATTTGTGTTTTATTCAATATAGAGTGAGAAGTTATTCAGTCTTACTCGTTAGTAGAGGCGCATTGCCTAACAGTAGTTTAGTGAAGGTCGACAGCCAGAGAAGCTAAATGAAAGGAGCCAATGCCGAAGCAGTACCGGTCGTCAGCCATGCTGCTGGGGTTGTTCTTAATAGGAACAGCACTGTCATCCAGACCCTGTCTGGATGGGGAGCTACCGCAATTTTTGTCATCGAACAGGTAAGTTCGTCTACCTATTTCGTACAGCCTTTGTCTGCTCGCGCGTTTCTATACTCCCCCCTCTTAAATACTCAAGTCACTCCAGGCTGCTTGAAGTCGCTTGGGTATATACCTTTTTGTTTTTTAGGAGAAGTCTACGAATGGCTGATTACGGATTGTTGTCCATCGTACCCGCGGTGCTGGCATTGATACTCGCCTTTACCACTCGGCATGTTGTTTTAGCCCTTGGGGTTGCAGTGATCAGCGGCATGCTGATCTTAACCAAGGGTCATCCAGTCGATACAGCGTTGATGTTCCTGTCTGAAGGGCCATTTATTCAGCTAGCCTCGGGTAGCAACGCACAGATCATTATTGTTATTACTATCATTTCGGGCTTTATCTATCTGGTTGAACAAAGTGGCGGTATGGCGGCGTTTTCGTCCATGGCTACTCGCTATGTGTCATCGCCATTGAAAGCCCAGCTAGCCACTTGGGCAACTGGGATCGGTATCTTTTTTACTGATTCGGGAAACTCGTTGATCCTTGGCCCGATGTTCGCGCCAATCTACCAGAAGCTCAAATTGAGCAAAGAAAAACTGGCGTTCATTATCGACTCGACCTCATCACCGGTCTGTGTGCTGATCCCGATTATCAGCTGGGGGGTCTATTCGCAGGGGTTGATTGAAAATGCGTTTGATAATATGGGTCAGCAAGTCGATGGTTTTACTACTTTCCTCCAAGTTATCCCTTACCAACTCTATGCGTTGCTGACACTGTTTAGTGTGCCTGTGTATGCGGTGCTGAAAAAAGATTGGGGCCCGATGGCTGAAGCGGAACACCAAGCTCGTCAGCAGGCAGAAGTGAGTGAGCCGTCATCAGATCAAACGCAACTGGCTAAATCTGGCCGAATTTCACTGATAGTCTTGCCTCTGACGGTGTTGTTTGGCTCACTGATTGCCCTATTTACTTACAATTACCATCTGCATGGCACAATCAATGGTCCGGTGATCCGTACATCACTGGGAACCAGCTATTTGATTGCCTCGATAACGGCAATTGCTTACTACGCCTACACCAAAACTATGACCGCTTCGACAGCCTTCAACACTTTTGTGTCGGGAATGCAGCGGATCATGCTAATTTTGATTATCTTGCTATTGGCATGGACCTTGGGTGATATCTGTAAGTCTCTGGGGACTGGGGATTATATCAGCCAGGTAATGAATGACCGCCTGCCGGTATTTTTGCTGCCAGCGATGATCTTCGTTATCGGTAGTTTTATCTCGGTTGCGACAGGATCGTCGTGGGGCACTTTTGCCATTTTGATCCCAATTGCCGTACCGGTTGCCAGTGCGCTCGGTGCTGATCCGCTGATTTGTATTGGCGCAGCGCTGAGTGGCGGTATGTTGGGCGATCATTCTTCACCGATTTCAGACACGACCATTTTGAGCTCGATGTCTACCGGGTGTGATCATGTTTCCCATGTCCGTACCCAGTTCCCGTACGCCATATTAACCGGGGTGACCGCCAGTATTGGTTTTATGGTCGCTGAGATCACCCGTAGCCCGTACACCATTTTAGTGGCGGCATTAATGCAAATCGCTCTGATTGTATTGATGGTGCGTCGTCAGGCTTCAGTAAGCCCTGTTACCGTTTAAGAAGTGACGGCTTAAAAACATATTGTTTATAAAGGATTGAAAATGAATACATTATTTTGGCTGAGAGATGAAGTTAAAGTCGGTGAACACAGAACAGCGCTGACACCAACAGGAGCCAAATTACTGATTGATACTGGTGCGAAAGTGATTGTGGAACGCAGCACAACACGTATTTTTCCCAACCAAGCCTATGTCGACGTCGGCTGTGAACTGACAGATGCGCATAGTTGGACTGAAGCGCCGGATCACGCCTATATCCTTGGTTTGAAGGAATTGGCAGAAGCCGATTTTGCACTCAAGCATCAGCACATTTATTTTGCCCACGCCTTCAAGGGGCAGGATGAAGCGGTACAGATCCTATCACGATTCAATGCTGGTGGTGGTCAGATCCTTGATTTGGAGTTTCTGCAAGACGAGCTAGGCAAGCGCGTTTGTGCCTTCGGTTACTGGGCGGGTTATGTTGGTGCGGCGATGGGGTTGTCCGGTTTTATCCACCATTTACACTGTAAAGATGCGTTCGGAGCAGTGGGCAGCTATCCAGATCGTGAGCATTATTTAGCGGTGTTGGGTGAGCAGGTTGCGACCTTAGCTGAAAAGCCTAAAGTATTGGTTATCGGTCAGTACGGTCGTTGTGGCCGTGGTGCTTTGGATTTGTTTGCTGAGCTGGGTATCGACGCCGACGGTTGGGATATCGAAGAAACCAAAGCAGGCGGCCCGTTCACTGCCATCAATGACTACGACATCTTGGTTAACTGTGCTTACCTTGCTGAAGGCACTCCTCCGTTCATTACCAAGGAGAGCCTAGGTGAGAATCCACGCCTGAGCATGGTCAGTGATGTCAGCTGCGATCCGAATAACCCGGATAACCCAATTCGTATTTATAACCAATGCACTAAGCTGTCTAAGCCAATTATTAAGTCGGATGTTAGCGGTGTGTATGTACAGGCGGTGGATCACCTACCGACCGTATTGCCAAAAGAAAGCAGTGAAGATTTCGCCGGCCAGCTTCTACCTCATTTGCTGACGTTATGTCAGGGTGAAGATCCAAACGGTGTGTGGGGGCGAGCACGTGATTTCTACGTAACGGCACAGAACATTCTAAAGTAATAACCGGGGCGACTCGCCTAGGCTGAGAAATGATAGGGGATCTAAGTTTGTTAGATCCCTTTTTATTTAACGGTGAGTAATACCAATCTGGATAAGTAGTTGATCAGGTATTTGCACTGGAAAAATCGTTGTTATCAAGGCAGATTTTGCAGTAACTAGTGGCTCTAATTACAAAATATCTAACGCAGAGAACAGCGATTTTAACTTGCAAGACTGATCAAATATTTATGTAGGTTGGTATAAGTCACTAACAGACGACAAAGTTAGTCACAATGCTGTGTCTGGTTGAGGCAAAACTTTAGCGACCAAAGTGAGTAAGCTATGACACCTGACATCAACTCTGTTGTCCCCAAGATTAACGATTAAACGGCTAGTCTAGAGCTTTGATTCGCCCCCATGAAAGGGGGGCAGAGGGGTTATATGTGTTAACGCTATTCGAACTCGGCAAAGTCAGCTTTGCGAATTTTCGCATGAATACCTTTTGTCTTGTCGACTACTTGTGATACTGCAAAATCAGTATTGGCACTCAAGTAAGCAAGGGCAATCTCTTCACTAATCCCATAGTGGTTAACCAAGAATCTAATTGATTCACGAGTAGCGTTTTGCATAGCGATGTTTAAGTCTTCATCAAGGCCGACAGGAATCCAGAACTCTGCGGTTTCACCAACTGGAGTATCAATAAATGCACCCGGTATTGCATCAGAGCCTTCTCTCAGAATTGTCAGCTTAAATGTTGCTCGAACTGAGGCTTCTAATGCGGTTAGTGCTACCTCACCATCACCTTGCGTAAAGTGACTGTCACCCGTATAGAACATAGCGCCATCTACATTTACCCGGTAGTAGGCCGTAGTTCCTTCCACTAGGTCTTTAACGTCCAGGTTCCCACCAAAATACTGAGGAGCAACGGAATGGATAGGAAACTCTTTATCAGGTGCCACACCCATAATTCCCATAAACGGATTTAGCGGAAAGACAATATTCTTATCTCCAGACTTGAGCTTACCGAAATATTTATCGTCCTCCTTGAAGATAGGTGAAAGAATAGAAACGTTACCAAAGCGTTCAGGGTGCTCGGCGCTAGGGTTTGGTTGTGGTTTTCTCTTAGGATACTCACCGACTAGGGCTCCTTTTCCGTGTCTGTTTGAAATCACACCATATGGAACTCTTGGTTCTAGCTTAACAATGTCTACCTTCAGAACATCACCAGGTTTCGCACCTTTAATTTTAACCGGGCCTGTGACAATGTGTGGCCCATCTTTGTAGAAATCATGTTCAAGGTCAGACCCCGTAATCTGAACTGCATCTTCAAGTACATATTCCGTTGAATAGCCATGAGCACCAAAGTATTTAAGTGGATCTCTTCCTTGGTCTTCTAATAAACCTTCGTGCGAGACAGTATCAAAAACAACGGTACTCCCTGAATCTATTGTAGCGACAGGCTGTGTTAATTTATTGGGAAGATATCCCCACATGATTGTGTCTAAAGTGGACGGAATATATAAGCTTTGCGCGTATTTTCCAGACTCAATAAATGTAGGTTCATCGTAAAGTGGCTGCAGAATCTCAACACCATCCATGACCACTGCACTTGCAGAAAACGAGGCAACTAGAAGTGCTAAGCTTGAGAGTTTTTTCATTGTATCTCCATGATATTTTTAACCTTTAAATACCATAAAGCAATTACTGTGCCAGTGTTTATTTGATGCTACCTTGGAGTATCCGGGCGTTTTGTAGGGTTATTTGGCTATTCCAGTCACCATATTGGTGCAAAACAAACACAAGTGCACCTGTATGTATATTTTGCACAAATATGATGATAGACAAGACTGGCCAAGCGACCTCATAAAAGTAGAACGACACCAAACAGCTCTGGACAAATGTGAGTTAATTATCTCGAACACACCTTACTGAAAACATATAGTCCTTAGAGCTAGTAGCGCGGCGAATTTCACCCTTGTGTGCATTCCACCAAGAATAGGCTAAAGTGCGAATAATCCCCTTGTTTTCGGAAGCACTGCTTGCTGTCCAAAACTCGGTGTAAGCTCCCTCAGTGATATACCAGCCGTTCCATATAACACCTGCTGGTCTTGCGAAAAAGTTGTGTTTGTTGACTAGTGATTGATCCACTTTCTTAAATGGGCCATCAGATTGTGCTTCTTTAAGTTGCAAGCCAAGATCTTGGTCACCACCTCTCCAACCTTCTTGGTGAAGCTCTTCTTCGGTCATACCAATAGTTCGCTCAAGCGTCTTCCAATCTTCATCGGTAGCGACTCGCCAGCCTTCTGGGCAAAGGTTTCTGTCATCTGCAACGTCATACCAGTTGTAGAGTCGTCCATACTTCAACAAGTTATCTTCATCATCTTTTGGTATTGCGCCTGATCTGACATCAGAGCCATCTTGGAATTTGGTGCTTCTTAATCCTTCTGCTAACCAAACCTGATCACCTATCGTCACGGTTCGATAGATATTACCTTCCGTGTCCTGCACAGTATCAGTATCTTCCAGTTGGTATAGCGTTTTGTTGGTGTCATTAGCTGAGGTTGTAGCAGCAAGAACCATACTGACTCCTATAGATAAAATGAGCTTTTTCACGACAAGTGACCCTTCGTTGACGTTGTGAGATTACTATATCTATCACCCTGTATCTAAACTAGGCGAGATACTCTTAAAAAAGTGCCTATTTATATCAGTAGTGCATTTCGAGTTGCTTGTTTGAACTTGCGATGGAAAACTGTACGGCTCATACCGACCAAAGAAGCTAGCTCATCAATTGTTACGTTCTTGCTATGGTTAAGTGATAGGTACTCAATCGATTTGGCGATTTCGTTCCCGATACCAAATGCTCTCCTTGCTGAGATACCTGCATCGCCCTTCAATTTTTTGCTTCAATAATCAAATTGGTACAAATAGGCATTTTTTAGAGACTAATTCGCCTATTTATACAACTTTGTGAGAGATATAGTTAAATCCACTTAAAGATACTCCCACGAACAGCGGAGCTGGCTTTGAGTTGCAGCGACGCATTGAATCTGCGGGTAAACAAGTCGAGGTGCATGTTTGTCACCTTGGCGCTTCACGCCCCAATTTGTTGATGGATAATGCAAGTACGCTTAACAAGGTAATGTGGTCAATCATGTCTCGTATTATTGCTCAATCTGCAGAGTGAGGGGCATGACCAGAGGTGATGTGTGCAACAGATCAAAACCTACCAACTATAAAGCTATATGGCCCGACAAAGCGTGCTAATAGCTTAGGCCCTGTTGGTGAAAATAAACTAGACGATGCGCGGTAGATAAAGAAATGGCTTATCAGCTATGGGGCTTATCGTTAGATAAAACGTCACTAGAGTGTGTTCTATAATTCATGGGTGTTAAAAAATTGAGGTTAAAGAGCCTGATATTATCCGTAACAGCAGCCAGCTTAATGGCTTGTTCTTCTCCAAATGTTTATGAAGACCTTAATGCGTCTACAGCAATGGAGCGCGGCGAACATGAGCTAGGGGTTGCTTTTGGCGGTGGTGGTGTACGTGGGTTCATGCATCTCGGGGTACTTAAAGCACTCGAAGAAGAGGGGATAAGACCTGATGTAGTTAGCGGCACATCCGCAGGTTCAATCGCTGCAACGCTATATGCATCAGGAATGACCCTAGCGGAGATGAAAACAACCATCGATGAGGTTGGAATGTCGGAAATTGCTGACTTTGTTGTTTCTACAAAAGGTTTAGTCAACGGTAAGAGACTATCAGAATGGATTAACTCTCAAGTCGAGTACGATGATCTTGCGGCCATGCCGATTCCTGTCGCTGTAACAGCAACGAATCTAACCACCCAAGAGACAATCATGATTCGTTCTGGGAATCCGGGGCATGCTGTGCAAACCTCATCAACGATCCCGGGTGCATTTATACCTGTGCAGAATCAGGGCAATATATTGGTTGATGGAGGCGTATTTAGCGTAGTACCGGTATACACCGCAAGAGACTTGGGAGCTGAAAAGGTTATCGCTATTGATATTTATTGTCACAACCAAACCGCTCCAGAAATCTCCGCTAGCAAGATTACTCTCGCTGCTTTTCGAATGCAGAGTTGTCGTTTGTCTCAAGATGAGTTGAATAGTGCTGATGTTGTTATAGCTCCTAAATTTGAGCCGAACAGCAGCGGAGCATTTGATGAAAAAGCACAGGCGATCGAAGCTGGATACCTTGCAACAAAAGAAGTGATGCCGCAGATAAAAGCACTACTCGTGAAATAGCTTACATTTTGGGTTATACCGCTTCAGCGGTATCACATCGCTGGACAAAGTTAGACCGAAGGACAAAAAGGCTAAAGGGTTGGATATGTTTTAATTTTTTATTAATTTGTAATCAGTGACTTAACCATGATGGTTTTGATTATGGCTTTGACCTCCATTGTGGTAAATAACACATCGAACAACACCCACTATTGGCTGTTATTCGTGGCATTGTGATGAGGGTACTAACAGCAATATGGATAATCAGGGGTAAGGTAAACGTGAAGACATTCCGTTAAGCCGAGCCCCCCAGAACTGGGGGGCGCCGAGGAACTCGGTGTACAGACTTTTTTAAATAAGCAACAGCTTGGCGGTTCCGAGGAAGGCAAAGAAACCCACCACATCGGTTACCGTGGTGAGGATCACTGAGCCTGCCAGTGCCGGGTCAAGTTTAAGCTTGTCGAGTACCACCGGGATCACAACACCGAACAGCGCTGCTGTAATGATATTAACCACAATGCCGACCGAAATAATTGCGCCGATAATCGGTGATTGGAACCATAAACCGGCCATCAGGCCGATCAAAACTGCCCATAGCACGCCGTTGATAAAGCCTATTCCCAATTCATTGCGCAGTAATGAGCGACGGTTACCGGCGGTAACCTGATTCAGCGCCATACCCCGGATCATCAGGGTCAGGGTCTGGCTGCCAGCAATCCCTCCCATTGAGGCGACAATCGGCATAAGGATCGCAAGGGCCACGACCTGGGCGATCACATCTTCGAACAGGCTGATGGTCATAGAAGCCAGTACCGCGGTGATAAGGTTGATACCTAGCCATACTGCACGCTTCTTGGCACTTTTGGTGATTGGGGCGAATAAGTCATCCTCTTCACTCATACCAGCATTGGCCATCAAGGTGCTCTCATAGCTTTCACGCATCAGTTCGAGGGCGAGATGGGTATCGATTTCGCCAATCAAGGCAAAGTTTTCATCAACGATCGGTAAGCTAAATTGTTGGCTATGCTCTACGGCTTCTACCGCTTCGGTGAGAGAAGCGCCATCTTCTAGGACCGGCGTGTCGGTATCGGCCAGGCTGCTCAGTATGGTGAGTGGCTCTGCCTCGACCAATTGTTGATAATTGACTTTACCGACAAACTTAGTGTCACGGGTGACGACGTAAATTGAAGTCGGATATTGGTAGCCATAGCGCTCCAGCAAAATTTTGGCGCGTTTGGCCGAGATCCCCTGCGGCAGTGAAAGCACCTTGGGGTTGGCATAACGACCGATCTGATCGTCATCGTATTGGTTGGCCCGATCAAACAGCTCAATGTCTTCTTTGCTGAGCTTTTCAATCGCCCGATCAATGATATTTTCTGGTAGTGAGTCAGCCCACTCAATCAACGAAAGGTTGTCGAGTTTATCGAGTACCAAATCTAATTCGGCATCGCTCAATGACTGGATAACCCATTCCCGGGTGTCGCCGCGCATTGCAGTAAGGACATCGACATGATCATTGAGGGGTAACTGACGCCAGAGCTCCATACGTTGATCGAGCGGCAGAGCCTCTAACAAGGTCGCGAATGCGCCGGCTTCTAGCTGTTGGAGCTCGGGTTCATTGAAAATTTGACGTTGTTCGTCGGTATCTGCGGCAGAGATACGCTCAATGAGCAGGCTTAAGTCTATGGTGTTGCTCATGCAGGTTTCCTTGTTGCAAACGCAAGCAGCCAGCTAAAGGTTGGGCTTGTTGTTTTTATCGTAATAGAGGGGGAGCCCCTCGTAGCTTGGGTATAGAGTATGGTTTTCATTTTTGTCGGTCAATTGTGATGTCGCTAACTGTCGCTATTATGAAATCAGGTTAGTTTAATATTGAGTGAGTGGTTAGTTACTGGCGAGGAGAAGACGGATGGATAAACAGCAAGTTCCTGAAGCGTTATACGATGATGCCTTGGCGTATTTCGGCGACCGTGAAAAAGCCGACGATTGGCTGCACACGGAAAATATCGCCCTGGGTTTGGTTTCACCGGCGAGCCTATGTAAATCTGAATCGGGAAGAGCGGAAGTCAAAGAACTGCTTCGCCGTTTGAAGGCCGGTGATACTGTTTGAACCCACGATGGCTTAAATGTCCTTAGCCTCTGTCAGTGGCGAGCATTACCTATTGATACTCGCCATTCTGTGGCTGGATGCTTGAACGAGATTGACATCGCGAGTAGCGCCAAGCTGAATTCATAGCCACCGGCCATCAGGTAGCCGGGCTCCAGACCGACGAAGACCATCCACTGACCAGTGCCTTCTAGCCCATCGCCGCCGAACCAACCGAGTATTCATTCGCTTTTTCTCCAGTCGGTGAATGGGGTAGAGAGAGGGGAGTAACATCCGACCAGTCTCAAATATGGGAAATGAACTACTATTAATGTAGCCGTGCCAGTATTGGTTAAGGAAGATGTGGCTATGATGGATACAGATACAATGTTTACCTGTATCTACTTGCTAGAATTTGACTCGCTAATTGTGTCTTACTTTGGACACTTGCAAATTTCGCTCAGCCTCGGCTGGGCATTTTTATTTCTGCCCATTATGATTTCAGCCTTTTGTATTTTCCACAGCCGCTATCGTTTTTCTATTGCCTGAACTGAGCGTCTTAATTGTTTCTTAGCTTACCCTAATTGGTATTGTTGCGAATTGCTTTGCGGGTAAAGCCGTGACTTTCGGTCAGCAGCGATGATGCCTCTGCTGCGTCGACACCAGCCAATAGCATCACAATCGCCGTCTTGCAGTGGCCGTCACAAGCTTTGAGTGCTTCAACGGCCTGCTCTCGGCTACAGTCTGTGGCAGCCATGACGATGTTCTTTTGGCGTTCGACCAACTTGGCGTTAGTTGCTTCGACATCCACCATTAAATTGCCATATACCTTACCGGTTCTGATCATCGCACCGGTGGTAAGCATATTGAGGATCAGTTTTTGTGCTGTACCAGCCTTCAAGCGTGATGAGCCGGTGACGACTTCCGGTCCGACAACCGGTGTGATAGCTATATCTGCCGATTGACCCATAGGGCTTTGTGGATTACAGCTGATGCAAGCAACCGTTGCGCCAACAGATTTTGCATAGTCCATGGCGCCGAGTACATAGGGAGTCCGGCCGCTGGCTGCAATGCCAACCAACACATCTTTGCGACTAAAGTTAATCGCCTGCAGATCGCCTGCCCCCATTTCACGGTTATCTTCGGCATTTTCGACCGCCTTGAGAATGGCTTGATGGCCACCTGCGATAAGCCCAACCACTTGCTCCGGCTTGCTGCCAAAGGTCGGCGGGCATTCACTGGCATCCAGAATGCCTAATCGACCAGAGGTACCTGCGCCGCTATAAATCAGTTTGCCACCTTGCAGGAAGGCATCAGCAATGGCATCAACCGCGCGGGCGATTTCAGGCAGTACCGCTTCGACGGCAAGCGCGACCTTTTGATCTTCTTGATTGATGACGTTTAACATATCAATGGTTGATAGCGTATCAATCTCTGCGCTGGCGCTGTTACGGCTTTCAGTCACCATCTTGGTCAAATCAATTTTCATTCTGGGGTCCGTTTCAATGAGGTATCACTATTTTATGTTATCGCAAAGTCTAGAGCGAGGAATTAGGTGGAGATTGCCTGCTGTTGGAGCTATCCAGCAGCACTGTATCTTCGCTATAGCCAAATTCTCACGTGCTATCAAAAAGCTAGCTAAAATCTCTATTCCTCTGTGCCATAATTAGCCATTGCTGATTTTGGCTATATTTTTTGGGTAACGACAATGGATAATCAAAAACGGATGCGTGCCATACTGGGCGTTTCAATGGGGCTGGCATTGAGTGGGTGCAGTACCAATTACGTCGATAGCTACGTTGCTGCCAAAGATTGGCAATCGCTGGGTGAGCAAGATGCACTTAAAGGTCATCGGGTTAGGGAACTGTCATCGTTGGTTGACGGTGATCTATTGGCGGCGCAACAAAAATACAGTACGGGTTATGAGATTGGTCGCGTAGAGTTCTGTGATATTGATAAGGCATGGCAACTAGGAAAATCAGGCCAAAACTATTTTGGTATTTGCGATGGCATGCCTGATGGTGGCGAATTTAGGCAGCAATATAATTATGGCCACGATGCTTTCGTTATAGAGATGGAGCGAGAGAGCTCATCTGATGGATTTGGCTTTGGCTATTAAAGACCTTGCTTGATTAGCTGCGAATAGATTAGAAAAGCCCTTCATTAACGTTATTTATAATAGCTAATATGAAGGTTTTTTTATGTTTAAAAGAAAATGATTATTCCATTTGATCTTGTTTAGCACATTTTCATTCCTTTTTTACTGTGATTTTTTCTTTTAATCACATGATTGTATTGATTTTATTTTTGCCTATGCATTTGATGCATCTAGATAATGAAAAGCATTCATTTTACTCATGTATTGGTTTGTCATAAGATTCAACCATCAAGTGCACATCGAAAAAGTGCCAGTCTAAATATTAATGAAATACATTTAACCTGTATTTTATAGATCGTAAAAGTTTATTTATTAAAAGCTTTGAACCTTGAAATTTCTTCTTTTTTTTCTTTTGAAAAATATACATCACAGAAAACTATTATTGTTAGGTATTTAATATGACTATTCCTACTACTGAAATGCTTCAAGCGTGGAAAGGTTTTACTGCTGGCGATTGGCAGACTGAGGTCAACACCCGTGATTTCATTCAGGCTAACTATACACCTTATGAAGGTGATGAATCTTTTCTTGCAGAGGCAACAGAAGCAACGGTAACGCTTTGGAATAATGTCTTAGAAGGGATCAAAGAGGAAAGCCGCACACATGCGCCGGTTGACTTTGATACTGACTTACCATCGACTATTATTTCGCACGATGCTGGCTACATCAATAAAGAGTTGGAAACGATTGTTGGTCTACAAACCGATAAGCCTCTCAAGCGTGCCATTATTGCCAACGGTGGTATCCGTATGGTGAAAACCTCATGCGAAGTCTACGGTCGAGAGTTAGATCCTGGGGTTGAAAAAACCTTCACCGAATACCGCAAGACGCATAACAAAGCCTGTTTTGATCTGTATACCAAAGATATCTTAGCGTGCCGTAAATCCGGCATCATTACTGGTTTACCAGATGCCTATGGTCGTGGACGTATCATTGGTGATTACCGCCGTCTTGCCCTATATGGTATTGATTTCCTGAAAGCGGACAAACAAGCGCAGCTGAAATCAACCCAAGCCTTTTTAGAGCAAGGCCAAGATTTAGAAAAAACACTGCGCTTACGAGAAGAACTGGCTGATCAGATCCAAGCCTTGGAAGACATCCGCACCATGGGGTTAAAATACGGCATTGATATGTCTGTTCCTGCATGCTCTGCTCAGGAAGCTATCCAATTTACGTATTTCGGCTATCTGGCTGCTGTAAAATCGCAAAACGGCGCAGCAATGTCCCTTGGCCGTACCTCCACTTTCCTTGATGTTTACATCGAGAGAGATATGGCCAATGGTGTATTGAGTGAGTCACAGGCTCAGGAGCTCGTCGATCATTTCATTATGAAGCTGCGCATGGTGCGTTTCCTTCGTACGCCAGATTACGATTCGCTATTCTCTGGTGACCCAATCTGGGCGACAGAAGCGATGGCGGGAATGGGTGTCGACGGACGTACATTGGTTAGTAAAACCACCTTCCGTTACCTGCATACGCTGTATAACATGGGACCGGCGCCAGAACCTAACATGACGGTGCTGTGGTCTGAGCAACTACCTGAAGGGTTTAAAAAATATGCTGCTAAGGTGTCTATTGATACATCATCTCTGCAGTATGAAAATGATGATTTGATGCGCCCTGACTTTAATAATGATGACTATGCCATCGCATGTTGTGTTAGCCCGCAGATCGTTGGTAAAGACATGCAGTTTTTTGGTGCCCGCGCTAATTTGGCAAAAGCACTGCTTTATACTATCAATGGCGGTATTGATGAAAAGTCAAAAGCTCAGGTGGGCCCGAAACAATCTCCGATTGCCGATGATGTATTGGATTTCGACACCCTTATGCCACGTTTCGATGCCATGCTCGATTGGCTCGCAACGCAGTATGTGACAGCGTTGAATATTATCCACTACTCGCATGACCGCTACAGCTATGAAGCGTCACTGATGGCACTGATGGACAGAGATGTTAAACGCACAATGGCTTGTGGTATTGCTGGCTTGTCGGTGGTTGCAGACTCCCTTGCTGCGATTAAGTTTGCCAAGGTGACACCGATCCGTGACAACGATGGTCTAGCGATTGATTTTGATATTGACGGCGATTATCCGACGTTTGGGAACAACGACTCTCGGGTTGATGACATTGCCTGTGATCTCGTTGAGCGCTTCATGAAGAAAATTCAGAAGATGAGTATGTACCGTGAAGCGACGCCAACGCAGTCAATTCTGACTATCACATCCAATGTGGTTTACGGTAAGAAGACCGGTAATACCCCAGACGGCCGCCGTGCAGGTATGCCGTTTGGTCCCGGTGCCAACCCAATGCATGGCCGAGATCAGAAAGGGGCGGTGGCTTCGCTGACCTCGGTGTCGAAACTGCCGTTTGCCTTCGCCAAAGACGGTATCTCATATACCTTCTCGATTGTGCCAAATGCACTGGGTAAAAATAGCGAGACCCAGAAGCAAAACTTGGCAGCGTTGATGGATGGCTATTTCCACCATGAAACGGGAGAGCATGGGGTAGGCGTTGAAGGTGGGCAGCACCTGAACGTTAACGTGATGAACCGTGACATGTTGTTAGATGCTGTCGAGCACCCTGAAAAATACCCACAGCTAACGATTCGTGTATCGGGGTATGCGGTCCGTTTCAACTCGCTGACCAAAGAGCAGCAGCAGGATGTGATAACCCGTACCTTTACCGAAAAAATGTAAGTGCTCAAGGAGCATTGCTGAAATATAACAAGCTGTGACTACCTAGCTACTTGTTAGCAAAACTTGGCCTGCCTCCGTGCAGGCCTTTTTTATCTTTATCTTCCAAGAGCGAAACCTGTTTCACCTTGCGGTGGGGCTGTGCAGCGGATGTTACTGGGAGATTTTCTGTATAAGTGTTATTGACCTGTCTAAGGCTTTATAGTTTAAGCTCACGACTTTATTCCATAGGGCCGCGCCATGTATCGAATTTCAGAACTAGCAGAGCACGTCGGTCTTTCGCGCTCTACCTTACTGTACTATGAGAAGCTGGGGCTGATTGCCGGAAAGCGACTCGACAATGGCTATCGCAGTTACAGCGAGCGGGATCTCCAACGCTTGCGGCTGTTGCAACAACTGCAAGCCGGTGGGCTAACTCTTAAGGAGTGTCAAGCATGCCTAGAAGCGAAAGTCGATCGCCAGTTACTGCTTAACCGCATGCAACAGCTGGATGACGAGATCGCCCACAAACAGCAATCTCGGAATCTACTGGCTGCGATGCTGGGTGAATCGGACATGACGGCATGGCATCAGTCGTTGGAGCAGACTGCCCCTGACGCCCATTTGGATTGGTTAATGAAACAGGGCTTTGATGAGAAACAAGCCTTGAGACTGAAGTGGTTATCAAAAGACATGAATACACACGAACAATACATGGCAGACTTTAATACTATCTTTGACGGTTTGGATCGCTGGGGGCCGGGAACTGAGGCGGAAACCATCAAGGCGTTCAAGTTGCTTCCATCAATACCGCAAACGGTGCTGGAAATTGGTTGCGGTAAGGGTATTACAACTACCGTACTGGCTAAACAATCTGATGCCGTGATTACTGCGATCGACAACCATGAAGATGCACTAAGCAAGTTGCGCGAGCGAGCCACTGAGACAGGTGGTGCAGACAAAGTCATTACCCAGTGTGCCAGTATGACTGACTTGCCATTTGACGATGCCAGCTTTGATGTTATCTGGGCCGAGGGCTCTGCCTATATTATGGGAGTGAACAAAGCTTTCAAACAGTGGCGTCCGTTGCTAAAAGATAAAGGCGTATTGGTGCTCAGTGATTTGGTGTGGCATACCGAGACACCAAGTGCAGAAAGGTTAGCGTTCTGGCAGAAAGAATACCCAGACATGACCACGGTTGAGGTGCGGATCAAGCAGGCACAAGAGGCCGGTTACCACGTGATCGATAACTTTACCCTGAGCGATAAGGCGTGGCAGGCGTATTTCTTGCCACTTCAGCAGCGGATCAATGAGCTGAAAGAGACGATGGCTGAGTCACAGGCACTCAAAGATATTCAAACTGAGTTGGATATTTACCATCAGGGCTTTGAGCAATTCGGCTACCAGATGTTTATTTTAGGTAGATTTGAATAATTACCCCTTCACAGTTTCACTTTACTGTTAATGGCATGGCTCCCAATCAGTGATATAAATTTCATTGTATTGTTTTCATTGTGAATACGGGACCTTATGTACAAGCAGCTTACAGAAGAAAACCGCTTGCAAATTTGGGCATTGCGGAAAGAAGGCAAGAACCAATCACAGATCTCGCGGATATTAAATATTCATCGCTCGACTGTTAGTAGGGAGCTGGCTCGTAACTCTGGCCCTTATGGTTATGAGCCACAACTTGCCAATAAAATGGCAAGGTATCGGAAACAGTTTCATCAACAGGTGACTGAGAAGCAATATGAAGAGTTGGTTATCAAGCTCAATCAGATGGGGCTGAATAAAGAACAATGCCAGCGTTTCATCCTCCATTACCACCCCGAACTTGATATGGAGCAACTGGAAAACCTGATTGTTTCTTATGGCCAGTAATGAAATTAAGGTTGGAAATGAGATAGCGATCTCATGTTGCACTTGCCCCTTGGGAGGCTGAGCGTTGTGATTAACCGCTGGTGTTGCACTTGCCCTGAAAGGCTAATCAGTATTGAGCTTTCTTACCGTCAATGTTGTTGCACTTGCTAAAACCTTATTTGTATTTACCGTTGTTGCACTTGCCTATTAGTAATATTTACTTTTAGTTAAGGTGTTGATTTTGGTGGTTTTTTAAGCTGATTGTTTAGGTGAGGGATATCACGTTATTTCATTTGTAACCTCTCTATATTTGATTTGTCCGATAGCTTTACCAGCTATGAATCAATGGAGGTTAAGATGAAAAAGTTTAATCATGTCGGGATCCCGTCGCCAGTAGAGCACTCCGGTGAATCTTTTAATCCTGATATTAGCCTTTATACAACAGATTTTGAAAAGAGTGAGAACCGTATTGAATGGTTGCGCTTCTTGGATAACAGTCCGTTGCCAGAGGTACTAAAGAATACCGCACACGTGGCTTATGAAGTTGATGACCTTGATAAAGCGATTGAAGGCAAGGAAATACTACTTGAGCCGTTTAGCCCGAATGAGTCTTTGCGCGTCGCATTTATTATGGAAGACGAAGCGCCCGTTGAACTGATGCAGTACTGCTAATATCACCGCATAAAAGGATATCGACTATGAAGAAGTTTATTAATAACCCTGAGAATATCACTTCTGAGTTGCTACAAGGATTTGCATTGAGTTACCCCAACCAAGTGCGAGTGGTAGAGGATAAAATCGTTACACGTGCGGTGCCTAAAGACCAAGATAAAGTGGCCATTGTGACCCTTGGTGGTGCTGGCCATGAACCTGCTTTAAGTGGTTTTGTGGGTGAGGGGATGCTCGATTTTTCTGTGGTTGGGGACGTATTTGCCGCGCCCGGAGCACCGAAGGTCTTTGAGGCACTCAAATTAGCCAACCGTCCTGCTGGTGTGCTCTTTGTTGTGTTGAACCATGAAGGGGACGTCATGGCCGCCAATATGGCGATGGAAATGGCAAAGCGTGAGAATATCAATGTCAAAATGCTGCTGACCCACGAAGATATCAGTGCCGGATTGAACACCGATATCAAAGATCGGCGGGGTTTGGTGGGGTGTGTCCCGGTGTATAAAATTGCTGGAGCTGCTGCCGAAGCCGGGCTCTCCCTTGATGAAGTATACCGGATTGCCAATTCATTTAACGAGAATATGGCGACCTTGGCTGTTGCAATGAGTAATGCGACCCATCCGCAGTCGGGTATGGCGATAGGTGATCTTCCTGACGATGAAATGGAAATCGGTATGGGCCAGCATGGCGAAGGTGGCGGCGGCAGAATGAAAATTCGCTCGGCCGATGACACCGCTAATATCATGTTAGATCAACTGTGTGCGGCGATTGATGCTCAGCCGGGGGACGACTTGATGCTGATGATTAATGGCACTGGGGCAACGACCTTGATGGAGATGTTTATAGTCAGCCGTGCCTGCCATATCAAGCTGAAAGAAGCGGGTATTACGATCAGCCGTAGCAAGATTGATGAATTGCTAACCGTGCAGGAGATGGCTGGGTTCCAAATGTGTATCGCTAAATTCGATCCAGAAATCCTCTCTTATTGGGATAGGCCGTGTAACACCCCATACTGGTGTCAATACTAACCAGAGCAATGTCTTTGTGCCAGGTAAGATACCTGGCACTTCATTGAATAATAACCAGACGTGTATCGAAAGGTGCAGGGGATCATTTGGCCTGAAAAAGGTGACATAAATGAAGACGTTTAATCAAAAGTTATTATTTAGCATGTTGTTATCTGCTGCGAAGGACATTCGTGAATCTGTGCCGCTGTTGAATGATTTAGATGGCAAAACGGGTGACGGAGACCATGGCACTACCATGCTAAGGGTATCTCAATGCATTGATAAAGCATTGGCAAATAGCAGCGATCCAGATTGGCAGAAAACCATAGATGACATGGGCTGGTCCATCATGAGTCAAGATGGAGGCTCTGCCGGCATGTTAATTGGCAATCTGTTCTGCGGCTTGGCTACGGGTCTTAATGAACCGGAACTCACACCGCAGCAAACGGCGACAGCCTTCAGGAAGGGGCTTGATAAGCTCGCTTATTTCAGCGGCGCGAAAGCTGGCGATAAAACCATGTTGGATGCGCTTATCCCAGCGGTTGAAGTGATGGAACAATTGGCATTGGATTCCGAGGATATCGCTGCGATGTTTTTGAGTGCGGCAAAGGCCTCAAAAAGCGGGGCTGAGAAGACCAAACAGATGAAACCAGTGCGGGGCAGAGCTAAAAATATGGGGGAAAAAGCCATTGGGTTTGTTGATCCGGGGGCAACCAGTATTTCGATCCTGTTCAATTCTTTTTCCAATCAGATAAACGTCATGAATAAGGAAGAGTGTTATGGCTGACAAAGATGGAATGGTACTGGCGAAAGAATATGGCTTGGATTGTCCTCCGGTGAAAGAGGCTTTCCATATAAAGGGCATGGATCATGTTGATTGGGGAATGAAAGATCGGCTTAGCCGTATTTTCCGCCCCGATACCGGTAAAACGGTCATGCTAGCCTTTGATCATGGCTACATTATGGGGGCAACGGCCGGGCTGGAGCGTTTAGACTTGTCTATCAACCCTTTGGCCCCATATGCAGATGCTCTGATGGCGACCCGTGGAGCGCTCAGAACCTGTATACAGCCCAACCACAATAAACCGGTGATCCTCCGTGCCACTGCAGGGAGCACGGTGCTCAAAGATGATATGAGCTGGGAAGTGTCCGGTGTCGATATTGATGATGCGGTGCGGATCAATGCCTCTTGTCTTGCTGTACAAGCATTTGTCGGTGCTAGTGGTGAGTGCCGCAGCTTGGAAAATATTGTTCGCACCGTCGATAGTGGCGCTCGTTACGGTATTCCGACTATGGGGGTTACGGCGGTGGGCAAGGAGATGGAGCGTACTCCTCGCTATTTCATGCTGGCGACCCGAGTGCTGGCGGAATTAGGTGTCCATATTGTCAAAACGTATTATTGCGATGACTTTGAAAAGGTCACGGCTGCCTGCCCTGTTCCTATTGTTGTCGCTGGTGGCAAGAAAACCTCGGAAATGGACGCCTTGCACCTGACTTATAAGGCAATCCAAGACGGTGCTGCTGGGGTTGATATGGGGCGTAATGTGTTCCAGTCGGATTGTCCGGTTGGCATGCTCCGAGCTATCAGTGCGATCGTCCATGATGGGTTGACACCACCGCAGGGGTTTGACCTATACCAATCAGTGAAAAGCCAGTTGGCATAAGGAGAATACGCTATGAACTGGAGTAAGTTTATTGTTATCCCGATTATGGTTGCGACTTTAGCGTTTACTATTCAAGGGCTCGATCAGGTATTGGCTGGACTCATGCCCGTGGCCGATAATGTAGGGTTTGGCTGGATAGCCTTTATCTCCTGGGCCATGTACTTCATGGCGGGTTGTACCTTGGAAGGTGGGAAAAAGGTCTTTTGCAACTATGTGACCGGTATTGTCGCGTCAGTTGCGATTATGCTGCTAGGCGGGGCATTGGGGGGAGGCTTAGGGTTCTTTGCTTTCCCTGTTGCGGTATTCGTTGTGGTGATCCCTTGCATCTGTCTGGAGCGCATTCCGCCGTTTGATTTTGTGCCAGCGTTGTTTGTTGGGGCTGGTATCTTCTTTGGCTTCATGTCTTATGTGCCGGGAGCAACTTTTGCGACTGCAGCAATCACCGAGTTGGTATATTGCGTCATCGGCCTTGGCTATGGTTGGATGACTGTCACTCTTAGGGGTAAATACGAAGCATCACTGCAAGACTCTACAGAGAAAGCCTCGGTGGAGCACCCATCGACCTAATACTAACATGGTAAATGTTGGGATTAGGATGCCAGTTAACTTGTCATTGTCGGATAAGTTAACTGGTTTTTCAGCAAGTTTTTTTATCGTTAATGTTCGTTGCTGAAGCTGTAGTGGATGAAGCCTGCTGCTCCAGAGATAAGAGTGGCGAGTGAAAAAATAATAAATCCCATACGTTTCTCCTTTCAAGCTCATTACGCTATATAACTTGAAACCATCATGTCATATCAGGCTCAGATTCGGTAAGGCCTAGTTATCACTTTTTGATAGATCTATCAGCGATGGTTCGTTCCAGTTCACAGAACCGACATTTTCTACTGAGCGTGGTGGGGCTTTTTGCCTTTTCGTGGAGCATTATTTTGACTGATGGCAAAATAATGAAGTTATCCTGCTGCCCATCAATGATTCGATGATTTATACTTATGTAGGTTGGTATTACTAGGGGAATTGAATAGAAAATAAGGACGTAGCCAAAAAGGCCAGCGCAAACGCAACTGGCCTTCCTTTGGGTCATTAGCCCTGCGAAGAAGGGATTAACACAAAGTTACCCACATGCTTCTTCTCGAGAAACGCCTGTTGTGCGGCGGCAATCTCTTCGAGTGGGAAGGTCTTGGCTAGTAATGGCTGGATTTCGCCCCTTTCGATATAGCCTATTAAGTTAGGGAAAACGGGGGCATCCCAAGCGGTCGTACCGATAAGGGTGATGTCCTTGAGGTACATATCCCGCATGTCTAAGTCGACCACAGGGCCGGCAATGGCGCCGGAAGAAACCAGTCGTCCACCGCGTTTGAGTACCTTTAGCATGGTTGGGAATTGTTTGCCCGCGACATTATCGACGACTAAATCGACACTGTTTTCGCCCAGTAGGCTGATGAGATCATCGCTGCGATCCAGCAGTAGATCAACGGCCAATTTTTCCAGTTGCGGATGCTTGTCACGGCTGGCAATGGCAATAATCTTAGCACCTCGCCTTTTGGCTAGCTGAATGGCTGCCGATCCAACACCGCCGGATGCACCCGCGATCAGGACTGTTTCACCTTCAACTAGGTTGGCGCGGTGAAGCATGTTTTCTGCAGTACCATAAGCACACGGAATCGTGGCAAGCTCGGCATCAGACCATTCACACTCTATGGCAAATGCGTGCTTGGCTTTGACCTTGGTAAATTGGGCAAAGGCACCATTGAAATCCGAACCCAGCCAGGCATTATCGAAACCTTCTCCTCTCTGGCAAGGGCGCAAAAGAACACGCTTTCCAACCAAGTGACGATGGGAGTTATCAGCATCAGAAACGACAGTGCCACAGCAGTCTGTACCCTGAATGAGTGGGAAAGGGGTGGACTTATTCCAGCCGCCATCACTTTTTTGTTGTTGGCTAGGTGATGCGCTATCTGACGTGTTATTGGTTGAGTCGGTGACAGAGGATGAATACCAGCCTAAACGGGTGTTGATTTCGGTATTGTTCATCCCCGCAGCATGGACTTGCACCAATACTTCGTCATGCTCAAGGGGGGGCAATGCCACATCTTTGTAAACCAACTGTTCATAGCCGCCTTGTCCAACGGTAACAATGGCTTTCATCCATTTTGGTTCCATGTGTTTTGCTCCTAGCGATCTCTCAATATTGACTAGCAAGAGAGTATCCGAGTTCGTTTATTTGTGCATGTATATTTAATACCAACCTACATAAACATTTGATCAGTCTTGCAGGTTAAAATCGCTGTTCTCTGCGTTAGATATTTTATAATTAGAGCAACTAGTTACTGCTATCTCTGCCTTGATAACAACGATTTTTCCAGTGCAAATACTTGATCAACGACTTATCCAGATTGGTCCATTATTTTTATTGGTGATCGTTTGCTCAGTGTGATCGGTAATCTAATCTGCACCTTTTGACGTACAAGGGTGGTTTACGTATGGATGAGGTTTATATGCTGACGATATTTTTTGACGGCTCATGCCCACTCTGCGCAAAGGAAATGGCGACCTTGAAGCAGTATGACTCTCGCGATGTAATTCAGCTTGAAGATATCCAGCAGCCAGATTTTTCCGAGCGGTTTCCAGCCGTTGACCCAAATGCTGCAATGCAGATCTTGCATGGTCAGTTAGAAGGTAAAGCTGTGTATGGGTTGGATGTGACGTACCATGCGTGGCGATTAGTTGGCAAAAAATGGCGGGTGGCTTTTTTGCGCTGGTGGTGGATTAAACCGTTTGCCGATAGGGCATACTTGTTTTTTGCCAAACATCGTCAGCTAATTTCTTCGCTATTGGCGCGCAAATTCCGCTGTGACAGCAACGCTTGCTCCAAGTAGGTTGCCAAGTTATCCGTAGTGGGTAATGGCAATGGTTTTTTGCAGAGCGGTCTCGGTTTCCAGTTCAAATTGGATGAGTGATATAACAACAACCCCACCGGATGGACACCTGGTGGGGCTGGTTATCGACCCTCTTATAAATCAACCAACAGCAACTTTTTGGGTGGCTTGTTGGACTTCAACAAGGTCATTGTTAAGGTCAATTACGATTGTTTCTTGGTCGGCAAAAATTGTCAGTGTCTGATCGGCCCCAAGCTGGTGGGCGATAGGTTGCTTTTCACAGCACGAAATCACTAAGTGTTCCTGTTGCTCAGGTAGCGACCATTGTAAATGATACATTTGCTCGCTGGCATCCGAGATCACTTGTTCATCATGTGATTTATCCTCGTCGTAGCCATAGGAGAGCGCAGGGCTGATGCGATCATGGCTTGGCAAGCTCACTTGGTAGTCTTTACTTTGTCCTGCAAGGCTGATGTTGCCACCTGCAGTTACTGCATAGAGTGGAGAGTGAAGTCGCCATTGCACTGCCTGAGGTTTATATAGCGAAATTTGATCACAAATCAGCAGACCTTTGCCAGTCAGCATGACTACAGTACGGGTAAAGTGGTTGGTCTCTTCATAGGCATGGCCAAGTTCGAACTGCACCAGTGACCAGCCTGTCCCTTGTTCTTGCCGCAGTACCTTGGCCGTCGCTGCTTCGTTATCCAAGATTTGGCCTTTGCCTCCCACTTCTTTACCACCCTTTTGGTTATCAACAAATAGGGGTAAATTATGGGCTTGGGTAGTACGGGTCCATTGGCTGTGGTGACCACTGCCAAACCGGTAGCCGTAGCTGCCACTTGGGGTCAGGATGCTCTCACCATCATCAAACAACGCAACGTTACCCTGATCGGCATGACGGTGTGAGCTGTTACCAAATTGGCTGGCTCGATAGTAAAGCGCTAGCTCTTGGGTCTGTGCTTTGCCAAGGCCGGCAAAAGGGTAATATTGACTATAAACAGGCTTCTTTTGGCAATCTACTTTGGCAGAAGTCGTTTTATCACAAAGCGCGGCGTCTTTGGCAAATGCCAGCTGTGTATGTGTCGGAACAACATCAAGCAAATGCAGATGGAACACATCGATCTTCGACTCTAGCTGCTTGCAGGTCTCACGGGCATGTTCATCACCGAAGCGCTCGGCGTATATCCGCAGTGGGTTCTGGGCAAAAAAGCCCGGCCACTCGCGGCCATCACGTTTGCACCAAAAGCCATCACCGAACGGATGGATATCTTGTTCGGGCGCGACAAAGTCCATCGCAAATTGACAGTAGTTTTTGTAAAAAGGATGCTCATAAAAAGAGAATCCGCTTATCCTTTCGACTGATAGGAAGAAAGGGTGATGCCACTTGCTATACGACGATGAATAGAAAGGACCTTCAGCCCAGCTGCCATCTTCGCCACCGTAAAATGGCAGCACGCTTTGGTAAATCATCAAGGCGTAGTTGAGCCAGCGCTCGCAAACCTGCGCATCATATTCTTTGTGCAGTGCTAATGCCGCTACACCCAGATAAGCGGGCAGGCGAGACGTGTGTGAATGGCCTGGGAACTGTTTGAACTGATCTTGCTCTAGACGTTGTTCCATCTGGTAGGCAATACGCACCAGCATGGGTCTGATGAAATCTTTTTCACTGTCGGTCAGTAGCGGTGCCAACCAGTGATAAGCAAGGTAAAGGTTTCGAGCTAGCGATAGGCCAACCTCGTCGCCCCAGGTGCACGGACGAAGCAGTGATGCCGGACCTTCAGGGCTCCATTCGGCTAGTCGTAGCATAAGTTGCACGGCTAACTCACCGCTTTCTTCCTCGCCCCAGATTTTGTAGAGCAGGGTAAGCGCCATCAAGTCGCGATCAATCCAGTTGCGCACATTGGCAATGGCGGTACGTTTACCTTCTTCTTCTCCACGGCGGTAGTGGGTCGGGTAGGTAATAGCATCGAGATTGACCAGTGCAACCGTGTTCTTGAATTTGTCGTAAGCTTGCGAAGAAGCATCTCGAACGTCGGTGATATCACTATCAAAATACATCAAGAATTGATCATGCTCGGCGCACAGTTCAAACAGCTCGTTGGCACTTGGCGGCTGATACTTTTCAGTTTGTTCATCAATGGCAAATGTCATCCACTGTGACATTTCGTTATTGATATCTTGCACCCGCCAGCGGTATTGGCCACAAGAAAGCATGAAAGGCAGGCGGAATGGTGAACTGATGTTTTCCCAGCGCCATTGAAGTGGCTTTTCAACATGTTCTAGCTCGATGCTATACACGGCGGTATAGTCTGACTGCGGCCAGTTAAAGCTCGGTGGATTGATCCGTGCCGGCTTGTTTTGTTCTGGGGTGACAAACTTTTGAAAATCATGGGTTCGGCGTAGAGACAACATATTACACTTCCTTGTTAAACCAGATGTATTCTCCGTTTTCCGGGTTTATTTCCCCGATTTGCGTGGCCGGAGAGCCTGCAACTATGGCATGTGGAGCGACGTTGCGGGTCACCACAGCATTGGCACACACTAAGGCCGCTTTGCCAATGGTGACACCGGGAGTGATCACCACACCGGAAGTCAGCCAAACACCGTCTTCGATGACCACTTTGCCCTTCTCTAGGCAGGTTCGGGCACTGAAGTGGCCGGAGGCCGGGTCGAACAGGTGGTTTGAGGCGACGATCGAGACATGCGGGCCAATCAACACATTCTCACCGATCGAAACATCGCCGTTGATGTAGCTATAGAGACCAATATAAGAATGCTTGGCGATTTGATTGTCGCCAATACGGACAATGGCGCCAGGGGCAATACGGACCCCTTCGTTTAGGAACCCGAGGATTTGGGCACGGGCATTATCATCTTCAAAGTTATTGCTTTGGCTGGTGTAGAGCGTGAATTTTTTGAATTCTTCTTCAGTTAGCTCGCCACCGAATCGTTGCTGTACTGACATGTTCGTCTCCCTAAAAGAGATAGGAGCAAGGCTGCTCCTATCCCAAGTCGTTCAAAATAAAAATCAATATTGCTTAGCTAATGGCCAACTCGGCATCGACTGCTTCAGTCAACTTGCGCTTAGAGCGAAGAAGTAAGAAACCGATAAAGCCGACAATCGATGCAACCACGATAAACAGTGCACGACCCCATAGCGGGTTAGGAACGAGGGCCAATGACGCCAAGAATAGCGATGCAGTGAGCAGCATCTTACCTAGCATGTCATGCTGTTTGTTATCCATACGGATGCTAGCTTCGGTGTCTTCAACCACGACTTCGGTATCGACATTGTTGAAGAACTTGTTGATTTCAGCCGCACGCTCTGGAGATGGCTCTTTGTAGAAGAAGCGAGACAGTACAAAGAATGGCAACGTGATCGACATGTGACCGATAACACCCAGAGTGACCGACTTCATTTCTGCAAATTCACGGGCGCTGATTGGTGCATCTAGACCCAGTACAGCTTCGATAGTCTGTGGCGTGATAACAAAGGCAATGATGGCAGAAACACCCATACCAACCAAAATTGTGCCCCAGCCAGCCCAGTCAGGTGTTTTACGGATGAAGAAACACATGATGGAAGGAATAAGCACTGGGAAGCCAACTAGCGTACCGACCAGCATCATTAGGTCAAACAGGCCGAATTCTTTTAGAGATGTCAGGAACAGACCAGTGATGATGATCACCACACCAAATACCGCAGTTAGGATCTTACTGGCAAGCATCAGGTGTTTTTCAGAGTAATCTTTACAGAAGTATGGTTCATAGACACTTTTCAGGATGATACCGGCGTTACGGTTCAGTGCTGAATCCATTGATGACATGGTTGCGGCAAACATGGCTGCTAGCATCAAGCCAACCATACCGACAGGCATTTCACGGCTAACAAAGATGTAGTATGTTGCATCGGCTACTTTGTCACCAAGGCCTTCCAAGCCCCAAGTCGTGACATCTGGGTAGTTACCGGCAACAAACCATGCAGGCAGGAACCAAATCATTGGACCCAGGATCATTAGGAAACAGGCTAAAAGGGCTGCCTTACGGGCGTTTTTAGTATCTTTTGAGGCGATAAAGCGGTAAGAGTCGACCATGTTGTTGGTGCTAAAGAACTGCTTGATAAAGATACAGATAAACCAGCCGACAAACAGGTGGGTGTAGCTGTAGCCGTCACCAATTAGTTGTTGGGCAGGCAGACCCACTTCCATTAGGTTACCCACACCGCCAGATTTCCAAATCGCCACCATGGCTGCGACAAATGTCATTACGGTGATAATGATCATCTGCATGAAATCTGAGGCGATAACTGCCCAGCTACCGCCAACCAATGACATGAACAGTACGACCAGACCGGCACCGATAATGGTTTGCTCAAGAGGGACACCGACGACTGCACTGGTAAATACCGCCAAACCGTTCAGCCAGATAGCGGCTTGAAGCACGCTGAGTGGTACGTTAGCCCAAGTGAAGACCTGCTCGTTCACTTTACCCAAACGTAGCCTTACGCCCTGAAGTGGGCTGATCACACGCATTTGACGCGCTTTAGCAGCAAAGAAGAGGTAGTTGCAGAAGTAGCCAAGGGCGTTAGCAATAAATACCACACCCACGGACATGCCGCTAGTTAGCGCTTTTCCCATCAACCCGGTGAAGGTCATCGCACTCAGTGCCATCATGAACGCACTGGAGCCAACCATCCACCATAGCATGCGGCCTCCCCCACGGAAGTATTCACTGGTATTGGATGCCGCCGAGCGGAACACCCAGCCAAGGCTCATTAGAAAGATGAAGTACACGAGTACGACAAGAATATCTATATCCATTTTGTAGGTTCCTATTGTGATAGGGAGAAGGTGTAATAAGACAAAGTTGAGGTGTCTCATCCCTTTTGTTGTTTTGGCGCAAGTAACCATGCAGAAAAAAAAGCATGAGACTTGATACACGTTTCACTATAGAGATCCTTATCAATCGGTGGAAATGATATTAATGTATAACAATAATACAAATGACGAATGGGCAGTTGGATGGACATAAAAACACTCAGAACCTTCATAACCGTAGCGAAATTAAAGAACTTTTCAGCTGCTGCGAGGGAATTACACACGGTGCAGCCGACGGTCTCGCGCCATGTTTCTGAATTGGAAAATGAACTGGGTGTAAAGCTGTTCCAACGCACTACCCATCAGGTAGAGCTCACGTTGGCGGGAGAAATGTTGCTGCCAGAAGCGTTGAATATCATTGCTAACGATCAGCGGGTTAAAACAATGTTGGGGCAAACGACCGAGCAAGGTGAGTGCCAGATCAATATTGGGTATCTGGCGACTGCTTGTTCGTTCTTCTTACCGACGTTATTGAGCCGGTTTACAGCGGCGAATCCCAACACCCAGACCAACCTGTTCGAAATGGCCGCCGATGAGCAATACCAGGCGTTAACCGAGAACAAGATTGATATTGCTTTTTCCCGGCGGCAGCCGAAATTAGACGGCAAGCAGTTTATGGTTGAGACGATTTACTCAGACCGACTGATGGCAATCCTTCCGTTGAACCATCCGTTTGCTGAGCGTCATGAGTTGTCTTTGAGCGAACTGCGAAATGAGCGGTTTATCCTGTTTCAGCCCCACGAGTGGATTGAAATGTACGAGCACATTCTCCTGCTTTGCCAGGAAAGTGGCTTTTCGCCAAAGGTTGCCAGTCACCCTGATAACATGCGTCACTTGGTAACCTCGGTGTCTTCTGGGTTGGGTATTTCCATTGCGCCAAGGTGTATCAAGTTCATCGCTCAGGACAATTGTGTTTGTATCCCGATCACTGAGGTGAACTTAGTGTTGCCATTATATATGTATTACAAAAGGCAAGGGGTCGCACCTCAGCTATCGGAGTTGGTGAAAGCGTGTCAGCACAAAGTACCGGATATTCAACGAATGCTGCAAAGCTAATACCAACCATTTTTCCTACGTAATACATAGATCAATTACTTATCCAGATTGGTATAATGCAGAAGCTTTGCTTGGATCTGTATTTGTCGGCGTAGACATAAAAAAACAGGCTTACCGAGGTAAGCCTGTTTGTTGGTCTAAATGTGGAGCAGTTGGATTTGGTAGAGAAAATGGATTATTAAGCGTTTGCGTTTGCGTTTGCTTGCGCTTCAGTAGCAGCTGGTGCTGGTACTTTCTTGCCAAGTTTTTTGGCCATCACTTCTTCCATTTTCTCCAGGCTGACACCTTTGGTTTCTGGAACGAACCTGACCACAACAAACATACAAATCAGTGACAGGATAGCGAACAACCAGAAGCTGAATGCACCGTTGAAATGCTCTCTTAGGAAGGCATTGTCATTCAGCATTGGGAACGACTGGGTGACGATGAAACCGGTGAACCACTGTGCACCCACTGCTATAGACATTGCACGAGAGCGAATGCTGTTCGGGAAGATTTCCGAGATCATGGTCCAGCAAGCACAACCCCACGATGTCGCATAAGAAACAACGTATAGACACAGTGCGAACAATGCTGCGTAGCCTTCAGTGCCAGTGTAAAGTACGTAACCGACAACCGTCATACCCACCGCACAACCGAATGTACCGTATTTCATCAGTGGTAAACGACCTACTTTATCGATGAGATACATACCCAGTGCGTTACCCAGGATGAAGACAATACCGACAAAAGTCGTCTGGAATAGGGCGTTCTCAGTACTACCGGTAATCGGTCTTAGGATTTCCGGCGTGTAATACATAATCACGTTGATACCGGTTAGCTGCTGGGCAGCAGCAACGAAGGTACCGATCACCAAGATAGAGAACAGTAGTGGGGAACGCAGGCTGACTTTTTTCTTGCCCGGCGCATTGGAGTCAGCCAGTGAGGCTTGGATTTCACCAATTAGCTGATCAGCATGCTTAGGATTAGAAATACGCGACAGGGTGTCTTTGGCTTCGTCAACTTTACCTTTTAGTACCAGCCAGCGTGGTGATTCAGGAATAAGGAACAACAGGCCAGCAAACAGTGCGGCTGGAAGCACTTCTGAGCCCAGCATCCAGCGCCAGCCCATATCAACCAACCACGTTTCACTCATACCTTTTGCAATCAGGTAGTTAACGTAGAACACCCCAGTCTGACCGATAACAGCAGATTGTTGGAACATACTGACGGCACGGCCGCGGAAGTCTTTCGGCGCCACTTCAGACATGTACATAGGTGAAACCACACAGGCCAAACCAACAGCGACACCACCAACAATGCGAAGTAGAACATAGAACGTGAAGGTAGTGGCAAGTGCCGAGCCGATGGCGGAGATCATGAAGAGGATAGCGCCGATGAAGAGGGTTTTACGACGGCCATATTTGAGGGCTGCCCAGCCGGCACTTACCGCACCAATGATACTACCTAGAACCACACTTGATACTGCCCAGCCGGTTTGTGCAGAGGTTAGTCCAAAGTGTTCGCGTATGGGGCCGATGGCGCCGGAAATAACAGCAGTGTCATAACCTAATAAGATTCCCCCTAGGGCTGCAATACAACAAATTCGAATAATGTAAGCAAAATTATGTTTTCGGGCCTCGGCCGCGGTTGTGGGTGACATGCGTTGCTCCTTGATTTTTTTCCCTTCTCTCACTCAACCATCGAATAAGCATGAGCTGGGTAGCGGTCCGATACGCCTTTACTGTAGGGCATAGGTATCGGCTGTTTTATTTCACCCTTTTATCTGTAGTAGTTATATGTTGCTCTGAAAATATTTTTTCATAAGGTGATGTTTTAATCATATGGACAACATTTGCTCTCGGCTATACCTAAAGTTGATTTTTATTCGTAAATGATATCTTGATCAAATTAAGAAAAATATTTTTCAAAATTAATTTTTAATTTAAATGGTTGTTTTTATTGGGTTTTATCGGTTTGTGATCTTGCTCAAGAAATCGCCTTGGACCGCGTGGTTACTGGGTTCTTTCTATTTTTTTCAAAAAAATGAAATGCTTTTAGATGTTCGGAAAATATTTTTCATTTTGTTTTTTTTGGTTATAGTAATTCCCAAGTTAAGCGAACGGTGAACAGAGCGACATTCTTTACCTAGATGCGAAAAAGGCATAATCCAAAGAACAAGCTAATCACCTCATCACGTTAAATTTTTATTTAAGTTATATTTTTGGAGAACAAACATGAGCAATGTGCAATACGGAATCAGCCCACTGACTTGGACTAACGATGATATGCCAGAATTGGGTGGTGAAATCCCATTGGAAACATGTTTGAGTGAGATGGCAGAAGCGGGCTTTACTGGTACTGAACTAGGTACTAAATATCCTCGTGAGCCAGAAGTACTTATTCCACTTCTAGAGCAACACGGTCTGGTTCTCGCTTCTGGCTGGTACAGCGGCAACCTGATGACGCTAACCGCTGACGAAGAAATCGCAGCAATGCAGGAGCACATCAAACTGCTGAAAGCCGCTGGCTGTAAAGCGATGGTATTTGGTGAAGTGAGCAATACAGTTCACGGCGACATCAACACACCATTGTCTCAGCGCGTTATCCTGACAATGGATGAGTGGAAAACCTACTGTGAGAAGCTAACAACAGTTTCTGAGTACCTACTAAACGAGCATGACATCAAGCTGTCTTTCCACCACCACGTGGGCACTATCTGTGAAACTGAAGACGACATCAACATCATGATGGAGCT
>NZ_JBNNXT010000041.1:0-43742 GCF_052873815.1 Photobacterium sp. DNB23_23_1
AAGTGGGCTTGGAGCATAAAAATTCCCTCCAGTTGCTGCCTACTTTAAGTGTAGCAACAACTTAAGGGAACATAGCGCCTGGAATACAGAATGCTTGAAGACCTTCCCCTATAAGTTCTGCTGCTTGAGCGGCATTCTTGCTTTCTTCTTTAAATGCGATGGCTGCACCTAGGACATAGGCCCAAGCGGCATTTTCAAACGCGATGGGTTGGGTGTCCTTGACGATGTCGTATGGGTTTACTTTATGTTCTTTACAGAAGCTAAAAGCGTCCTCTAATGAATTGAATCCGTACTGGTTAAGTAGAGGCTGGATTTGGTTGATGCGGCGATCATAGTTTTCAAATAAAGCAGCCATATTGATGTCCTCAGGGATTTATTGGTTTGTGAGTGCGTTGGCTTAATATGTTTAGTGACACTGTCACTCTTGATTTAATACAGTGTCAGTAACTATTGATGGCGAGGGTCAATAGTTTTGATCGCCTCATCACAACGGCCATATTGGCCTGTAGCTAATTGCATTGCCTCTTCGGCAGGAGTTCCCTTACCGATGGACTCCATCATTTTTCCAAGGTTAACAAAGCGATAACCGATGATTTCATCGTTTTCATCCAGTGCAAGCTGGGTAACGTAGCCTTCGGCCAGTTCCATATAGCGTGGACCTTTGGCTCGGGTACCATAATGGGTACCGATTTGGCTTCGTAGACCCTTTCCTAGATCTTCAAGCCCAGCGCCAATTGGCAAACCGTTTAATGAGAAAGCGGTTTGGGTTCGGCCATACACGTACTGCAAGAAAATCTCACGCATCGCGACGTTGATTGCGTCACATACCAAGTCTGTATTGAGCGCCTCAAGAATGGTTTTTCCGGTGATCAGTTCAGAGGCCATTGCCGCTGAATGAGTCATACCTGAACAGCCAATTGTTTCTATTAGTACTTCTTCGATGATGCCGTCTTTGACATTGAGGGTGAGTTTGGCTGCGCCTTGTTGAGGTGCACAGGTACCAACGCCATGGCTGACGCCAGAAATTGCGATGACATCTTTGGGGTTAACCCAGCGACCTTCAACAGGAATAGGTGATGATGCGTGCTGTGGCCCTTTTTGAATTGGACACAAGTTCTGAACTTCAGTTGAATATTGCATCTTGTTTGCTCACTACTAACGATTGAACGCTTGAGCAAAGAATGGGGGGGAGCAGTGATAAACACTAACAACATAGGGCTAGGCACTGCGCAAAGCGAAGTGTCACTTAGGTCCTCGGCCATTCATTGCCGTTGTTGTTAGACGTCATCATCCCCTATG
Organism: Photobacterium sp. DNB23_23_1; assembly: GCF_052873815.1. Taxonomy (NCBI): domain Bacteria; kingdom Pseudomonadati; phylum Pseudomonadota; class Gammaproteobacteria; order Vibrionales; family Vibrionaceae; genus Photobacterium; species Photobacterium sp. DNB23_23_1. The sequence goes on from NZ_JBNNXT010000041.1 coordinate 1,300, forward strand.
GGGCGGTTAAAGGAGGAACATCATCTCCCACCAACGAGTAACTCGTTGATGAGGTAACTATACGCCTTTGATGGAAAATTGAACGATCTGAATTGATAATCCTATTTTTCATTTTTGGTAATCGTTTATGGTAAAAGTGAAATGTAAGTGGATATTTCAGTGTTTATCTACAGATCAATTACTTAATTAAAGTCATTAATCATTTCATGGCTCTTTCCATTTGCCCTGACGTAATTTTACAGAAACCGAACATTGCTTTTCAGTCGGGGAGGTAATCTAGCGCCATAAAAGAGTGGAGTATAACCATGAAACTACAATTTAGAGCGGAATCAAAGCAATCGGCAGTGTCGGTAAGGCCTTGGAAAAAATCAATCGTTACCGGTATGGTTGCTGTAGCGATTATGTCATTTGGCTTAGCCACACCAAGCGTGGCGGAAGCGAAAGGGCACAAGCATGGGCACAAGCATGGACATCATCACCATAAACATAAGCACCATAAAAAACATGTTGTGGTTGTGAAGAAAAAGCCCAAAAAGCATAAGAAAGTTGTGGTCGTACATAAGCGCCCTAAGCACCGCCATTACCATCGTAGCCGCCTTCCGGAAATTGCTACGTTTGCAGTCATCGCTGGTGCCACTTATGCGATTATCGATAACCATTACTACAAGCGACGTGGTGATGACTATGAGTATGTGGCTAAGCCAAGATAAATATAGTAAGAGCCCTGTAAAGCAGGGCTCTATCATGGTTGGGGTTATACACTAAGCGGATAATAGAAAGGGAGGCTGTTTAACCTCCCTGTTAGTTTAGGATCTTAATTATCAATTAAGAATTTGACGATGCAAGGTGTTCTCCGTGCTTCTTGTCATATGAGCGAATGAACAGGAAGCATCCAGCAAGGACGATGAGAGGAATCAGAGGATCGATAAGTGAACCTTGGGAACCAAAGAGCAGATTCAGAACCATTACTAAGGTACCACCAATGGCCCAAGCAATTGTTGTTGGAATAGTCCAGATCACTAATTGTTTTTTAACTTCAGTGACGCCCATCAAGCGGTTAACAATATGGAACAGTGAATCGTTGAAGTAACCAGCAAACAAACTCCCCATTGTTGCTGCTGTTGCGGCGAAGAGAAGGTTTACCTCTGGAATCGCTACCAATACTGGTGCTGAGATAGAAGCCGCGGTGATCATCGATACCGTTCCGCTGCCTTGGATAATACGTACCAACGTAGCTATGATAAATGGGATCATGATAGGGGATATTGGTAAGGTGGCTACTTGGTTCGCGATTTCTGCACCAGCTCCTGTTTCACGAAGTACGGCCCCTAAAGCACCACCTGCACCAGTTACGAGTAAGATAATCCCGCAGGTTGAAATCCCTTCTTCTAGTTTATCTGTTACTTGCTCTTTACTTAGATGGTCCCCCAAAGTGTAAATGGCGAGCAAAGTAGCAATTGACAGAGCGATAACAGGACTACCGACAAAATCAATAAATTGACCAATGACACTTTGTGAGAGTCCTTCAAAACCGAAATTACTTTCAAATAAGGCCATTAGTGACTTGAACAGAATTAGAGCAATTGGAACAACAATTGGTGATATTGAGCGAATGAGCGAAGGTAGTTTTTTCTCTTCTTTGCTTGCTAGATAGTCTTTGTGATCTTGCTCTAGCTCTTTACTTGTTTTGTTTAATTGGTCAACAGGTATGAACTCAGGAAAGTGATTTTCAAGCCAGCGCGCGTACCAAACAATACCCATTATGCAAGGTGCCGCTACGGCAAGACCTAAGCCGAGCATTGATGCTAAATCAACACCAAAAATACTTGCGACACCAAGTGGACCAGGAGTTGGGGGGATAGCATGGTGTGCGACCACCAAGCCGCCAGCAAGTGCAACGGTTAAGGTTAAAATGGAACGCTGGGACGTTTTTGATAAAGATTTAGCTATAGGATAAAGGATAATCAGCGCGCTATCGACAAAAACAGGAATAGACACGATATAACCAGTTACAGCCAATGCCGTTTCTTCTTTCTTTTTACCTAACCATTTTATGAAGTGGTAAGCGATGGATTCACCAGCGCCTGTAGTTTCTAAAATGGCGCCCATCATTACACCTAGCCCGATAACAATACCAATGCCACCTAAGGTGCCACCAAATCCAGCACTGATGGTCGACATGGTATCATTGACACTCAGTCCACCGATAATACCGGCAATACACGCAGCAGCAATCATGGCGATAAGCACGTGTACTTTTGTACGGAGCACTAGGTATACTAGAACAGCAACGGCAATAATCAGGCCGATAACAGATGTTGGAAGAATCATAATGTGGCCTCCGCTTGTTTTTGCTCTGAGTGAATAAAGTGGGCGAGAATGTCATTGAAGTTGTTGTCTGCGACAAACCCTAAGCTGAGCTCGATATCATTGTTGATCCTTTGTGGCCAACTGCTGACAATTCGGTCAACCTGCTTATCGATATCGAACGAAATGTAACCTGAAAAATCTTTGCCTGTGACCGCATTCATTGTTGAAATCATTTCGGAAGGGGTGACTTGGATTCCAGGTAGGTTAAGTGTGCGGAAATTAAGCTTAGTGAGTTTTTCTGCTTTAATGAGTCCCGCTTTTATAATGTTTTCAACTACTTTATTTGGACTGGAAATCCACAATTTCAAGTTCGGGTCAACAGGACAGTTTGACTCTTGTCCATTCAGTGGTTCACGAATAATACCACTGACAAAAGAGCTGGCTGCCTTATTCGGTTTACCTGGACGAATACAGATAGTTGGTAGCCTTACTGTCACTGCGTCAACATAACCTTTGCGGGAATAATCATTTACGAGAAGCTCACCAATGGCTTTCTGGGTACCATAACTTGATACGGGTTGCATGGCGGTCATTGGAAGTATTTCGTCTGGGAGTTTCCCTCCAAACACGGCGAGTGAACTTGAGAATACAAATCGGATATCAGGGTTTGTAAGGCGGCATTTCTCAAGCAGTAATTGGGTGATGTTTAAGTTGACTGACATGCCGAGATCAAAGTCTGCTTCGGCATGGCTTGAAACAATAGCAGCTAAATGAAAAACGTGTGTAACGTCATTGGTGATGACTTTATCTATATTTTCTGGGAGGGTCATGTCGATATTGATAGATTCGATCCTTGAATCGCTACCAGCTAATCGAGACTCATGGATGTCGACAAGGGTGACTTTTTTAACATCATTGTTTTTGAGCAGAGATTCGGCAAGTAGGGTACCGATAAATCCAGCTCCGCCAGTAATCACTATATTCATTTTCATTCCCTGTTTTTTCACGTCTTTAGAATGGGTAGCCAATAGGTGGCCACCGTTTATTTTTATTGAATTAGAGGTAAGGCTGAACCCATTGCAGGCCAGCTTTAGTACCATTTTTAGGGTTATACTCGCACCCGATCCATCCGGTGTAGCCAGATTCATCCAGCACATTGAATAGGTGCGGGTAATTTAACTCTCCTTCGTTTGGCTCATGGCGATTAGGTACTGAAGCTATTTGGACATGGCCGGTGTAGTCAGCTAAATCGCGAATAAGTACGCTTAGATCACCGTCCATTATCTGGGCGTGGTAGAGGTCGAGCTGCAGTTTTACATTAGGGCGATCAACTTGCTTGATAAGCTCTACTGCATCACGCTGGTGTGAAATGAAGTAGCCTGGCATATCACGATCATTCAGGGGCTCAATCATCAGCTCAATACCGTGTTGGGCAAATACATCAGCCGCAAAGCGGATGTTACTGATGAATGTGTCGACGTGTTGTTGGTAGCTGAAGTTGCTATCAACTATTCCTGACATTGCGTGCACTTTTTTGCAACTTAAAGTAAGGGCATAGTTAAGGGCTGTATCGACACTGGCACGGAACTCATCTTCACGACCCGGAATAGCGGCAAAGCCTCGTTCACCAGCATCCCAGTCCCCCGGAGGCATATTGAAGAGTGCTTGTTCGAAGCTATATTTCTTCAACTCACTAGCCAACACTTCTGCGTCATAGGCGTAAGGGAATAGGTATTCCACGGCTTTGAAGCCAGCACGATGAGCGTGTTCGAAGCGCTCTAAAAAAGGTACTTCGGTAAAAAGCATGGTGAGATTTGCTGCGAATTTAGCCATTACTTGCCTCTCCCTTGTAGGTCTGTGATTTCTTCTTTGCTAAGGTATCGAATTGATTTGCCATCAAGCATTAATGCCAGTTTTGCGGTTTCCTCTAGTTCCTCTGCATTGTCTACAGCATCAATGAGGTCCGTTCCTGTGATGACTGGGCCGTGGTTTGCTAGCAAGAAGGCGCGGTAATCTGCGGCGCGTTTTGCCAACTCTTCGGCAATGCGCGGATCGCCTGGGCGAAGGTATGGGATAACCGGTAATTCACCGATACGCATGACGAAGTAAGGGGTAAATGGCTTAATCGCATTGTTGGTATCTAGCCCTTCCAAACACGACAGTGCCGTCAAGTAAGTTGAATGCAAATGTACTATTGCATTGCACTTATGGTTGTTACGGTAAATTGCCAAATGGAACGCCACTTCTTTTGATGGGCGGTCACCTGAAATGTGGTTGCCATCAATATCAACTACCGATAAACGTTCAGCATCTAGTCGGCCAAATGAAGAGCCGGTTGGTGTGGCCAGGAAGTATCCACTTGGCAGTTTGAGAGAGAGGTTACCTGCACCGCCAGTGGCGTAACCTCGTTCGAACATCGAACGAGCAAGCGTTACCATCTGCTCTCTGAGTTGTTGTTCAGTCATGGTAGAACCCTTGTGCCGTTTCAAAGAAATTAACGTCACCAAAGTTGCCTGATTTCAGTGCCAGTGATAGCGTGCTGTCGATGGCTTTCACCCAAGGCACACCCGGTGCAATCTGAGGGCCGATATGGAAGCCTTTTACCCCAAGGCTTTGTGTGACAACTCCTGATGTTTCCCCGCCGGCCACAATAAAGTTCTGCACGCCATTTTCTTTAAGTTGGTGGGCTAACTGGCTAAAGAACTGCTCAACAGCATGGCTTGAAGCCTGAGCTCCGTATTGGGTTTGGATCGCTTTGAGTACTTCAGGTTCTGCGGTGGCGTAAACCATAGGGGCGAAATCTGCATCTAGGTTCTTTAGTACCCACTGAAAGACTGATTCGCAGTAGTTTTCCTGCTCAAGACAGGCTTTGACATCTAGCGCTAAGTGCGGTGCTTTAGCAGCATAGCTAGCAACTTGCTTGTTGGTCATCACTGAACATGAACCGGATAGAACGACAGTTTTAGCTTGTTGTGGCTTTCCTGCTTCTTTGGCCGATGATTGATCGCTCAAATGTTCCGTCCAGTTTTTAGCAATGCCGGAAGCAAGGCCTGAACCACCAGTGATTAACTTGAGTGATTTTGCAGCTTCTCCCAACGTTTCAAGGTGCGATTGGTTGAAAGCATCGACAACGGCGTAACGCTTACCTTCTTGGATTAGGGTTGAAAAACGTTCGGTAACAGGCTGAGCACCTTGTTCGATAGTTTGGTAGTTCACTAAGCCAGTCGCGCCTTGGGATTGAGCATCCATTAAGCGAACAAGGCTTGAATCAGTCATTGGGGTAACTGGGTGATTGCGCATACCTGAATCAGATAGTAGCTCGCCCATTACAAACAGGTGACCGCTGAAGACAGTGCGTCCGTTAACCGGTAGGGCAGGACAGACGATGGTGAAATCTTCATTTAGTGCATCAAGCAACGCATCAGTAACTGGGCCAATATTGCCTTTTGCTGTACTGTCGAAAGTCGAACAATATTTAAAGTAGAACTGCTGGCAGCCTTGCTGTTGTAACCAGTTCAGAGCCGCAACAGAGGTGTCGATAGCTTCGTGTTCCGGACAAGATCGTGACTTTAAACTGATCACAACCGCATCGGCTTCGATGTCTAGGCTGGTTTCTGGTACACCATTTAGCTGTATGGTTCGCATGCCATTTTCAACCAGAAATCCTGCAATGTCCGTTGCACCGGTAAAATCGTCGGCGATAACTCCTAGTAGCATGATTATTGCTCCTTCTTCGGCAGTTCGATGCCATCGAAAATCTTGATTACGGCGCTGTCATCTTCTTGGCCGAAACCTGCATTGCTGGCACTGGTGAACATATTCAGTGCTGTCGAGGCAAGAGGTAGTGGGAATTTCAGATCTTTGGCGGTATCGGAGACCAAATTAAGATCTTTAACAAAGATATCGACCATAGATGCTGGTGTGTAGTCACCGTCAACAACATGCTTCATACGGTTTTCGAACATCCAGGAGTTCCCCGCTGCATTGGTTACTACCTCATACATTAAATCCAATGGGATATTGGCCCGGGCGGCCAGTGCCATGGCTTCAGCGCCTGCAGCGATGTGAACACCGGCAAGTAGCTGGTGGATGATCTTCACTGTGGCACCCAAGCCGATCTCAGTGCCAATGTTGTAAACCTTACCTGCTGTTGCATCGAGTACTGGTTTGAGCTTGGTAAACGCGGCTTCTGAGCCCGAAGCCATGATAGTCATTTCACCGATGTTGGCTTTTGCTGCACCGCCTGAAACTGGCGCATCAAGCATGATGAGCTGACACTGTTGCAGACCTGCTTCAATGGTTTTTGCATCTTCTGCTGAAATAGTGGCAGATACCATTACTGCAGTGCCGGGCCTGAGTTGTTCTGCAAGTTGGTTATCAAAGAGTACCGCCTTGGCCTGGCGGGCATTCACAACTAATAGCAAGACTGCATCGAGTACTTGGGCGAAGTCAGCACAGTTGTGTGAAACACCTTTTGCACCGGCTTGTTCGAGTTCTTTTAGTGCGTCGGTGCTTAGATCGATACCGTATGTATCAAGGCCTGCACGAATACATGATTTTGCAGCTCCCATGCCCATAGACCCTAATCCAATGACAGCAACTGATTGTACTTGTTGTATTTCCATCACCCTCTCCATGTTAAATATTGTTAATTAATGTTCTTGAGTGTGATTTTATGATGCTTACAAAGGATTTTCCAGGTGTTGCTTCACATTTATTAACGTTGTCACTAATAATTGTTATGAATGTTAGACAGGTGTATTGAGAGGTTTTAATCACTATTTGGTTTTAAATGATTGTAATTTATGTCTTTATATGTTCAGAGCTATTTGTGGCGGATGAAACAGAAAGTAACACATATTCACATGTGGTGTTGTTGATGTTAATATATGTGCAAGACAACACGATAAAGAAGAACCCATGATTCCGGCAGAACGACAACGAATGATCCTGACTATGTTGGGTAGTCAGGCAGTCATCAGCATCAGTGAATTGACACGCCAACTTGATGTATCACACATGACGATCCGTCGTGATATTGCTAAACTAGAGTCTGACGGACGAGTAATATCAGTGTCAGGTGGCGTCCAGTTGACAGAGAGCATTCACAGTGAATTTTCACATGATGTAAAGATAAACCAGCACCGAAATGAAAAGGCTGACATTGGCTTTTATGCGTCACAGTTAATTAAGCCGAACATGACGATTTATCTCGATGCGGGTACCACGACGTTAGAAATAGCCCACCAGTTAAATCATCGAGATGATCTATTAGTGATCACCAATGATTTTGCTATTGCCTATTATTTGATGAACCATGCCGAGTGCAGTATCTACCATACTGGCGGCAAGGTGGATAAGGGGAATCAATCGTGTGTCGGGCAACAAGCGACTCATATACTGCAAGAAATGAACATTGATTTGGCATTTGTTTCTACGTCTTCTTGGAACCAACGCGGGATCTCAACGCCAAGTGAAGAAAAGGTATTGGTGAAGAAGGCCATTATTGCTTCGTCGCAACAAAGTTATCTCGTTAGCGACTCCTCTAAATACGGCAAAGTGGCAACATTCCACGCTATTGATATTGAATGTTTCGACAAAGTGATTACCGATAGTGATTTTCCCACAAGCTGTATTGATGATTTCAATGAGCGTGGTATTACTGTTGATGTTGTTTAACGGGTGTTTTATTTGCATCCCTGTAGTTAAAAGGGATGCAATAATTTCTTATACCTTTGGTTTTCTAGGTAATTAGCCGCTGATAGGCAGGTTGTCATCAGGCTGGCACTGATGGCTTTTTATATAAACAAGACGCATGTCACTAACATATTTAAGCCATTGTCTATACTGATAGTATTCTCTCTTCTTTTCCACCCCAGCTATTTATTGTCGATTTTTTTCATTCACTTTTTAATCATCCTAACTGTATAGATGCGTTAGCATCAATGTATCGATTTTGAGGGGATCATTATGCTTGATTTTGCGAATAGCAGAGCCTTGAAAAGTAAACAGGCTAAAGTGACCACGGCTTCTAACACCATTAAAGATGTCGTTTTAGTGGATCTCGTTGAATTGTATTCTTCATCTGAAATTGAGTTGTTACAACAAGCATTGCAACTTATTGATAGTGGGAAAAAACGTATTCAATGCTTGAAAGAAAAGAGAAAGCAGGAAGAAAAGCAAAGAGAAAGTGTTGAAAAAACGCTTCACGATGCCGCCTATAGTAAGGCTCTATTAGCGCTTAACGCTATGTCGTTGTCAGAACTGTATATGTTGAGTGTTTGTTTCTCATATTCTTCGACGACGGTGGTAGAGTTGATACAGGATTACGATCATCAACATTATTTGGCATCTGTTCAGAGATGGTTAGATACCGGAGGTCCTGACGAGATGCACTTCGAACAATCTCCAGAAGAAGTACGTGAAGAGTGGCAATGTGGCATAGCGAGCGCAGCGGTTGAAGCCATAAGCTGGCCATGTTTGAAATATCATCGTAATTACCAAGACTCAGTAGTGACATATATGGCGCCACAAGGGACTTCCGATGACTTTCCTCAATCAATCTATAACACCGTCATAGAAAAGAATCAGTCAAATTTAACTACAGATTGCCTCACCGTCATCAACGCAATTGCTGCTTATGAAAATAATGTCGAAACAGTAAGGAAGATTATAGAAAAACTCGGTCAGTAGCATATACCTAAATAGTCTTGGGTATAAAGGGGATATAAAGGCCAGCTTTGGAGGTATAAACGTAAGCTGGCCATATCTTGTTATGGGTTTATTGAGCGGTGTTAGGTGTTTTGACAACGAGGTTATTCTTGTTGTCGCGACTCTGACGGATAAGCTCATCACCCATAATTACATCCTCAGCTTTTGCCAAACGATCATAAAGTAACACGTTAACCGTTGCAGCAAGGTTCATACAGCCTACAGTTGGTACATATACAACCGCGTGTGCTTTATCAACAACTTCTTGCGCAATAGTGCCATCTTCTGGGCCAAACACATATAAAGCATTATCAGGGTGTTTGAATGCAGGCAAAGCAATGGCACCTTCTGCAAGTTCGACACAGACTATTTGGGTATCGGAAGGGAGATCATCAAGCAGTGATTGCACGTTTGTCAGCGGAATTTTACTTGACACGCTTTTGGTGTCTGTTTGAAATTTCGCTGCCTTGTCGTAACGCTGGCCGGTATATGATACTGAGTCGACACGATAACAGCCTGCAGCGCGCATTACTGCACCAACATTTGTTGGGCTTTTAGGGTTACTTAGTCCAATACTGACTCGGGTGTTTTTCATTGATGATTTCCGCTTACCTTACATTAAGCGCGGTATATTAACAGAGAGGCTGAATGAGGGGTAGGTGGGCGTATTTCGGTGTCTCCAAGTGACGAGCAAAAATACTCGATATCGTCAGGTCTTTGTACATAAATACAGCAAACGATACCTTTTAGTATGGCTTAGCAGTAGTAAACGTTGGCTAAGTCACTAAATCATAATAATTTACTGTCTACACTGGATCTAACCGATTGTTTATGGAGGGAGCCATATGACTATTCAACCGCTAAGCAGTGATAAACTGTATCGCGCCTCAGAACTAAATGGCTTGCCTGAAGATTGTAAGTCGACGAAAAATCTTACCCCGCTTGATGAAATCGTTGGTCAAGAACGTGCCCAGAAGGCCGTTGAATTTGCCATGTCGATCAAGGAGAAGGGATATAACATCTATGCCATTGGCCGTAATGGTCTTGGTAAGCGTACAATGGTGCTGCGCTATCTCAACCGCCACGATCCTAATGGCAACGGCATCCCGCTTTATGATTGGTGTTACGTTGCTAATTTCGAGGAAGCCCGTATTCCTAAGGTACTTAAATTGCCAGCGGGGAGCGGTCATAGCTTTAAAAAAGATATCGAAAAGTTGATGACGCGTTTGGTCAAGGCGTTGCCTTTGGCTTTCGATAATGAAATGTATTACAGCCGTTCGGAAAAGCTCAAAAACCAGCTGACTGAGAAGCAAGAGAGTGCATTATTGACACTGACCCAAGAGGCGAAAGATCACAGTGTCAGTTTGTCCGTCACAACCACCGGTGAGTACCAACTTGTTGCTTTAAATGGCGAAGAGCCTCATACCGAAGAAACATTTGCTCAGCTGACAGAAGAAGAGCAGGTGGGCTTTGAAGATACGATCAATGAACTGGAGCGAAAGCTACGCAATATTGTTCGTCAGCTAACTGAACTGGAAGAAGAGTTTTCCGAAAAGATCCAAAAGCTTAACGAAGAAGTGGCACTCGATGTGGTATCACACTTTATAAAGGCACTTATGAAAGAATATAAGCCTTTGCCTGAAGTTACCGCTTACCTGAAAGCAATGCAGGCTGATATTCTTGAAAATCTCGATATTTTCTTGGAGGAAAGTGAAGAGCAGGTTGCCCTTGCCTATGCTGCGTTGGATAAAAAAATGCCACGCCGCTATCAAGTCAATGTGTTAGTAAACCAAGATGATTCCAAGTTCCCTATCGTGGTAGAGGAAAGCCCGAACTATCACTCGATATTTGGTTATGTAGAAAATGCCACTTATAAAGGTACGGTATTTACTGACTTCTCGCTGATCCGTCCTGGTAGCTTACACCGTGCCAATGGCGGTGTGCTGTTGATGGATGCGGTTAAAGTCCTTGAGCGACCTTATGTGTGGGACGGACTGAAGCGTGCGTTGCGGTCTCGCAAGCTGAGCGTGAGTTCTTTGGAAAAAGAAGTGACGCTATCAGGAACGATCTCACTCGATCCTGAGCCGATCCCGCTTCATGTTAAGCTCATTTTGTTTGGTGACTACCAAACATACCAGCTGCTCCAGCATTATGATCCTGAATTTAGCGAATTGTTCCGTGTTACAGCCGACTTTGAAGATGAAATGAACCGTACCGATGAATCGGAAGCGCAATACGCCAAGTTCATTTCCAGCATCGTCAACGATAACAAGATGTTGCATTGTGACCGTAAAGCCATTGGCCGGATCATCGAATACAGCTCTCGCCAAGCAGATGATCAGAACAAACTGTCGTTGCATTCGGCCGACATTGCTAATTTGCTGCGCGAGTCCAATTACGTCGCGAAGTCATCTAATGCCACTATGATCAGAGCAAATCATGTTGAATTGGCTTTGAGCAATCAAGAGATGCGGGTCAGCCGACTTAAAGATCATGTGATGCAGACATTCACCAACGGCACAACACTGATCGACACTGATGGTGAAGCGGTTGGACAGGTCAATGCTTTGTCGGTGATTTCAACCTCGGATTACCAGTTTGGTTCGCCGAACCGGATCACTGCGACGACATCTTATGGGGATGGTGGCGTGTTTGATATTGAGCGCAGTGTTGATCTTGGTGGCCGAATTCATTCAAAAGGGGTGATGATTTTATCGGCGTATCTGGCATCGGTGTTTGGACGTAATAAGCGGATCCCACTCACTACGCACCTGACGTTCGAACAGTCTTACGGTGGCGTTGATGGCGATAGCGCATCAATGGCGGAACTGTGTGCTATTGTGTCGGCTTTCTCACAAACCCCACTCCGTCAGGATGTGGCCATTACCGGTTCAATGAATCAGTTTGGTGCAGCTCAGCCAATCGGGGGGGTGAATGAGAAAATTGAGGGTTTCTTTGATGTTTGTGGCATCAAAGGAAGAGCGCCAAATCAAGGTGTAATTATTCCTCAGTCCAATGTTCATAATTTGATGTTGCGAAAAGATATTGTCGAGGCTGTTGAAAAAGGTGATTTCAAAATCTGGGCAATTCGCCATGTGACAGAAGCGATTGAAATATTGATGGGGCAGGCTGCCGGTCAAGCAGGTTTGGATGGTACCTATCCTGTCGACAGCATATTGGGTCAAGCGCAGCTAAAGCTCAATGCTTTAAGGTAGCGAGTTATTAGCTATTGTCAAAAAAGACCGCCTCGGCGGTCTTTTTTATTGGTGTCGTATTTGATGTGGTTTTTGGTATAGCTTTAACTGCTTTACTTATTTGGTGCCGCGCGTTGGCTCCCGAAGATGTTTATCAGCGTACCGACAATGATCAGGCTCCCGCCGAGCAGTGTCCAAACCGATGGCAACTCATTAAATAGGAATGCACCAAGCAGGATAGAGAATACTACTTGAATGTAGGAGTAGGCCGTCGCCTTGCTTGCAGCTTCAGTTTGCATTGCTTTGGTTAAGCACACTTGGCCAATCTGAGTAAAAATACCTATCAACAACAATAATGTAGCCTCAAATAATGTAGGCATCTGCGCCTCACCACCAAGAAGGATCAATGATAACGGGAGCGCAATGAACGGAAAGTAAAACACGATAACTGAGCTATCTTCACCTTTGCTAAGACGTTTTACGATGGTATACGCGACGGCACTGAAAAACGCACCAAGCATCGCGATACCTACGGCAAAAGTAGGGAGTTCGACAGCATTGCTGGCGAGCATATTAGGCTTCACGGTAATGATCAGTCCAAGGATACTCAAAGCGATACAGATGATGGTCGACATTTGGATCCGCTCTTTAAGAAATAGCAGAGCTAATACCGCGGTAAATACTGGGTGCAGGTATTGCAAGATAGTCGCTTCAGCCAAAGGCAGGTGAGCAATGGCGTAGTACACGCATATTAAGCCTAAGGTACCAACCGTTCCTCTCGTGATAAGTAATGGCTTGTTATTACCCCATACTGGAATTTTCTTGCGCTTAATATCGAGGTAGCTGATCACTAGTGAAATAAGTGCCCTTGCCGCAACGATTTGGAAAATCGGCATGCCAGTCGCACTGACTAATTTGACGCATGCCGCCATGAGGGAGAAACCCAATGCAGATAACAACATATAGCGCAAACCAACAGGAAGTTGGTTAAAAACGGAATTTTTAAGCAAAGAAGGGTATAGGGTTTTAAGCATTGACGGAATTGAAACCTCAGTGTTTTAAGTGCAGCAGAAAAATGTCACCACAAATGATAATGGTAAGCGGTGTCATAATTTTGCCTGAAAACCATATATAACGCATTAGATATGTGTGATACCAATCTGGATAAGTAGTTGATCAAATATTTATGTAGGTTGGTATGATGAATGGCTAGAGGTAATAAAACACCCTCCCAAGCAAAGAGGGTGTTTCGGTATGATGGAAAAGACGTTAACGTGCCAACTTATGATGGGCGCGCGAGAAGTGGCCGGCACAGAAGGCGCCAACAATCGACAACTCACCCGCTAGGCAAAGGGCTGCACAAACCTCAGACAAAGCTTGAGAATGACCAGCGCCATGTAAGCCCAGTAAGTCCAAACATGATTTTTGGCTAGGAAGAGATGTGCCGCCGCCAACGGTTCCTACCATAAGGTTTGGCAAGGTGACGGAGGCATATAAACCACCGTGTTGATTGACCTCAATACGGGTAATCCCCACCGCAGACTCCGCTACGCAGGCGGCATCTTGGCCGCAGGCAATGTAGAAGGCAGCGAGGGCATTGGCATAGTGGGCGTTAATACCGATACTGCCGCTGAGCGTGCCACCGATGGTATTCATGCGGGCAAATTCGGCCATTTTTTCGGGCGTGGTATGCAGCATTTTCTCGACCAGTTCTTTATCGATATTGACTTCGGCCGTCACTTTTTTTCCGCGTACACCGCGCAAGGTTTGTGCTGTTGCTTTCTTGTCCCCAGAAAGGTTGCCATCGAGGAAGGCTTCTAGCGGTTTGATTGGAGAGTGGTGCAAGATATGTTCGAACACCGCGTTGGTCGAAATCGTCACCATATTCTGGCCGGACGCATCGCCTGTAAGGTATTCAAACACCAAGTAAACGTGGTTGCCTTCAATGTTGACACTGATATCGGTCAATTTACCGTGTCGTGTGGTCGATTCGGCAATACGACGGAATTCATCATATTGGGTGACAACCCAAGCGACAAATTGCCCGGCTTGCGCCAAGTCATAAAAAGCAAAACAAGGGGTACGAGTGACCCCTTCGTTAAGCAGCATGGCACTTGCCCCGCCAGCTTGGGTGATAAGCTGAGAACCACGGTTATACGAGGCAACAAGGGCGGCTTCGGTTGTGGCGAGTGGCACGTGATAATCATTTTGGGCAAACAAGCCGTTGACACGAAGTGGCCCAGCAATACCGACGGGCATTTTGACCGTACCAATGAAGTTTTCAATATTTTTGTTATAGCAGAGCATTTGCTCTTGTGTGTGTCCATCGAGCAGTTGTGCTTTGGCTTCCTCGTTATCGAGCATTTGCCAGCGTCGCTCAACCGCCTTGGGGGTAAGGTAAGGCGTTCGCGGCTGCTTTTTTTCCGGCTTGGTAAAATTTGAACCAAGGCGTTGCTGGAGCTCGTCAGCAGTGAAGTCATTGACCACGGTTTTCATGTGGTCTTGTCGATGGAGATTTAGTTTTGGCATAGCAGTACTTCTTAGCTAATGACTGCGGCGGATTGTAACCTCCTAATATCAAAACACTACTCCTGCCAGTTTGGAAATTCAGGTGCAGACAGAAATCATTCAGGTTTTTCTTGTTTGGCGATATTGAGGAATGTTGTCATCCCGCTGATATCTAAGTAACCGTCAGATTTCTTATGGGTTCGGAGATATTGATAGCCAGTCACAATTGTTAACAGTTTATCTGCTTCAGTATTGCTGATTTTTTTACCGTTCACATGCTCAAAAGCAGCATTGAGTGCTGATTTGTCGACAACTTCAGCCTGACGGTACAGATAGCCGCAGCCTGTCGCTAACCATTCCAGAGAGCAATTGGCCCGCATAGCGATCTGATTCGCCTTCACTAAACTTGGCTCGCTGCCTTTTAGGTATTTGCGGATTAAAGCTTCATTGATCTCTACCCGGCGGGCGAAGCCACTGATGCTTTCTTCGCCGATCAGGGTTTTTAGGCGAGCGGAAAAAGTCATTGTTCGTACTCCAGTTCGAAGGATTGGAGTTATAGCATTGCCTCCTATTCAGAACAAGCCTAGGATGGAAAGCGTTTTTTGAGTAAACGGAGTTAAGTGCAGATGGTGGCAAAAGTTGAACTCACCCCGAAAGGGCCACAGTTTTCCGAGTTAGTTCAAGGCTATTGGCGTCTTGCCGATTGGCATATGAGTCCACAGGAACGATTGAGTTTCCTGAAACAGCATATTGAGTTAGGGATCACGACGGTTGATCATGCTGATATCTACGGCGGTTACGCATGTGAGCAGTTGTTCGGTGAAGCGCTTTCGATTGACCCAAGTGTACGTGACCAAATTGAGATTGTGACGAAGTGCGATATCAACTTGTGTACCGACCTTGTGCCTGATCGTAAGATCAACCATTACGACACCAGCAAGCAGCACATTGTTCATTCAGTGAACAACTCTTTGTCTCGCCTTCAGGTTGAGAACATCGATGTTTTACTGATCCACCGTCCGGATGTATTGATGGATGCCGACGAGGTAGCTGAAGCCTTTGTTGAGTTGAAAAAGCAGGGTAAAGTGAACCACTTCGGTGTATCGAACTTCACGCCTTCTCAGTTTGATTTGCTGCAATCTCGCTTAGATGCACCATTAGTGACCAACCAAGTTGAGATCAATCCACTTAGCTTTGAAGCAGCGCATGACGGTACATTGGATCAACTGCAAATGAAGCGTGTCAAGCCAATGGCATGGTCATGTTTGGGCGGCGGTGCTATTTTCTCTGGCCAGTCAGAGCAGCAAGTCCGGGTACGTAACGAATTAGAAGCGATCCGTGAAGAAGTGGGCGCGCAAAGTATTGATCAAGTGATTTACGCGTGGGTTCGTCGTCTGCCGTCGAACCCAGTACCTATCATTGGCTCAGGTAAAATCGAGCGTGTACAGGCAGCGGTTGATGCATTGGGGATTACATTGACTCGAGAGCAGTGGTATCGCGTGTGGGTTGCATCTAAAGGTCATGGTGTGCCATAGAGCCAGCATGCCTTGATTAGGCTGATGAACTAAATGTTCTTTCAGCTTGAATGAATTAAGCCTCTGTCTATACGTAGACAGAGGCTATTTACAGAAGGCCTAGTAACAGCGTTTGTAACTTTTTTTCTGTGCACACTCCGCGGTTTTCAATGCATCCTGTAGGTTTTCATCATGCGGGTAAGCATCGACCAGTTCACGGAATGTCTCCACTGCTTTATTATTTTGCTTCTGGTTGTAATACGCCCATCCCTTAATTTCAGCTAGTCCGACTTCCTTGCCATACGCTTGCTCGAAATTTTCACTATGATCAATGACATACTGATAATCCTGTTTTTCGTAAGCATTGAGAATCGCTTTAGTTTCTCTTTGCTTGGCGTAAAGTATTTTCTGGCTTGGGTCGGCAAGGTTATTGGCAAGGAATTCAGCATGTTGCTCAAACCCAGCTTTGTTAAGTGCCAAGGTGTAACCATACTGGGTTGTTTCGTACTGCTTATTGCCACTATCCATTTTATCTAGTGCTTTTTCGAACGAACGCTTAGCCGTTAAAGGGCGATCCATTTCGTACCATTGCCAGCCAGCTAAAGCATGCTGTTCGGCACTGAGTGATTTGTTTTTATACAGTAACTCAAGGCACTGTTGTGGGTCTGATTGGCATGCTTTAGCCAACTTTGGTGATTGGCTGTTAGCATCCAGTGTTTTCAAGCTTGGATAACGCGAAGACCACAGTTGCTGATAGCGTTTTGCTTCATCGATTTTACCTAATTGTTGGAGGCTTAGGATCTTGCCTTCAATTTGCTTGCGGCTTGGGGTTTCTGTCCAGCCTATTGATTTATCGAACCATGCGAGTGCAGTACTGTATTGCTTGTTTTTTAGGTGTTGCCAGCCTAAAAGCTCAGCCCCCGTCGCATCTTTCTTTTGTGAGATTAATTGGCTTGCTGAGTGGGTTTGATTTGCATTTAAGCGTTGTTGACTCAACCTGGCAAGGTTGGCCTGGTAGGCAAGCTTTTCGTAATCAACAGCATTGTAACTGCTGCTATTTTTGTATCGAGTTAGAATATCGGAACTGGCATAGGCGTTGGTCCAGCCAAGTGCCTTTTGGGTTGTCGACAAACCATGCTTTGGGCAACCTGATAAAAGATTTGATAGTTTTTGTTTTGAATTCGGCCCATAACCAGATTGGGTTTCTTGTTGAAGATCTAACCACGCCCATTGAATGCGCGAGCAAGTCACCCATTGTGGATTTTCCCGCAGTAACTGATTGGATTGGGTGATTTGCTTATTGGCAATGGCTGTTTCGAGTTGAGCCAATGATGAACGATAATGGATCTCTTCACTTAAAGATTCTGAAATTGGTTGATTCCCAGCAGCTTGCTTGGCGGCTTGCCAGCCTTCTTTATTCAGCGTGTCCCAAATTGGGCTTTCATCAAAATGTTTGTACTGTTGCTGTGGGTTGACTTCAACAGAAACATCGCTTTCCAATAGTTTGATATAGGTTTGCTCTGAAGCCATGGCTGGGGCCACAACAAGGAGAGCTAAGGGTAGGGCTTTCATTGGCAATACCTCTCGTGAAATGCAATATGGGAGAAAATAATTAAGCTTGATGAGTAGTAATCATCACTACTGTTTGGATGAGGGAGCGCACTTCGATGCTTGTAGGTTTCCTGACTGAGCTGAACCAATGTCGCGACAGCAGTGGCACCGTTTGGTGCTCTAAAAGGTGCCATTTGTCCGTCTTCGACATCAACCCAAGCTTTGTTGTGCTGGAACAGCCAGCGGCGGTAGTTGTCATTCACGGCATCGTCGTAGCCACCCCAGATGAGGTACAGAGGGATACGATAGCTGGAATAGCTAAAACGGCTTGGAAACTGTTCAGAGGGCTGCCAACTATTATCTCGGTACTCCAGCCAGTCAGTAGGAAGTTGATATTGGCCGTACCGGTTACTGTCTAAGATTGATAAGCCACCTTGGTTCAGTGACGCCCAAACCGTATTCATTTTTGCAAAATCATTGAAAGCAGGATAAACCCAATAAGAAGGGTTAACGGTGGTTGAGCTGGTTTTTTCAAACCCGTATTGGGCTGGTAGAAAGGCCTGTTGGCCACCAAGTGTTACAAAGTGAGAGGCTTCCAACTCATTAATGATGGATTTGGCCTGTTGTTGGTACTGATGCTCAGGCCAAAGCTGGTGTCCCTTGAGCAGTGCCCAAGCAATGAAAATATCGCCGTCACTGGCATTGTTGTTATCTGGGATATGCGGTAATGATGGTTGCCATTTCCATGCAAACAATGGGTCATCTTGACGTTGTAAATGGTTTTGAGTCCATTGCCAAAGTTGTTTGAAAGTTTGATGGTCATTGAAAAATGCCGCCATTAGCATGCCATAGCCCTGGCTTTCGCTATGACTGATACTGCCATTGCCGTTATCAACGACCCTACCGCCAGGGTTAATGAATCTATCCTTGTAAGAACTCCATAATTGCTGATCAGCTCGGATATTGCAGCCGTGTACTTTGGCTGCAACTTGTGAGCTGGTGAGCAGTGGAATGATGGCCATAACCAAAGGACTCAATTTCATAGCGGCTTCTCCAGTTGGCGGTGGATAAGCAAAGTCAATGGTAGCAATAGCAATATCAATACAATGGGTAAGGAGTAGGGGTAGGCGATGAAGCCAGATCGAGCAAGTTCTTTATCGGCTTCCACACTGCGGGTTGCGAGTTCGATGTCACCGTGAGCGACGGATTTCTGCCGGTTGAGATACATCATCATCTCTTGATTGAAAATAGCGTCGCTGTCAGCATTGAATATGATATTACGCCAACCGTTGTTCGCTGTTGTTAGCCTCGCGAATTGGTCGAACTGGCTATCGGCTTGCCAGTACGCTTGCTTTGTACCGTATTGATAGAGGGTATTGGAACCGTTGGGCTCGAGATCATAAGTGGATTCTCGACTTGAAAAGGCTGTCTGACCATTTTGCATCTTTGCCATGCTATTGATCAGAGTATGACGAAGTGATGCTAGCAGACCGCTATTTTCATTCGCGCTCTGAGGGTTAACCCCAAGGGTATTGCCGACGTTGAAAGTGAGGTTGATAGGGCGTCGCTGGGTGTTGTTTTCCGTAACGAGCAATTCGGTCATTGGACGCTGAGCTTCCCAGGTGATATGGCTAAGCAGTTGCCATATAGCTGTGAGTTGGCTTTCCTCGCTGTAATTAATTGTAAGCTGTGTTTCACGCCCATTATTTGCGGTCATGAATAACAGTTGATCGGCGGGCAGTTGCTGATCAAACTTAGTGACGTAATTAACCCATGCACCCAAGCGAAGGACTGAGCTTTTCTCAATGTGGGCAATGAATGGCATAGGAGCTGCGCTATAGCTGTCTGTTTGTTCAGGACCGTATAGCTCGACACTGACTTTGTTTAGCCCTGGACGAAGCTTATTCATCGGAAAAGATAAACGGTAATGCTGCGTTTCCCGCCAGCGGCTGGCACGTAATGGCATGCTATTGGCGTAATCGCCATTGACTCGAATAACCATCGCGGCTTCACCCGGTACAACCGAAGGGTGGGCAAGCAGCAAATTGATATGGGCTTTCTCATCGGGACTGAACAATGAATTTGCCGGCATCACCAAAGGCAGTACTAAGGGCGCTTGGCCGAAATTCTGTTGGGGGGTAAATTGGGAAATGGTGTATTCCCCCTTGCTCTGAAGCTGGGCTTTACCCGGTTGTTGATATCGGCCAACGACAGCGAATTTGTAAGCAGGAAGGGGGTAGCTGGGGTTGGCAAAATAGCCTGCGGCCTCAAGTAACTCGTTTTCGTCCCTACCCGAAACAATCAGCAGCCATTGGTTTGAGCCTTGTTGTTGAACTAGGCCGAGGTAAGGTCCTTGGATCCCTGCAAGGTGAGCACTGGGCAGTATGTTCATAGTTTTAAATTGTTCAGGCAAACCAAACACTAACTGTACTTTGCTGCTAGGTTTATCCAACTCGTCTTTAGAGTCGGGTATGCCTTGTGTTTGTTGATCGAAGTATTGATACAAATATGATTTACTGCCGCTGCGTAAAGTCCACCCCTGAACAAGTTGGCTTGCGATAGAAAGGGCGGCTTCAGTATTCCCCGGTATTTGGCTGACAAGCTGAATTGGCTTGTCATGTAGCTGTCCACTCATGATTAATGCAGAAAAGTCCGCCAGTGTTGATTCTGCCGTCGTCTTTGTGAAGTCGAGTTCAATGTAAGACTGCTGAGCCAGAACCTTAGTGACGGCTTCGGATGCTTCGAGCCGTTGTTCAGCAAGGCTTAATGACGCAGGGAGTTGATGACGAACCGAAATTGTCATGATATTCCCATAACGCTCTAGCAACGCTTGGGATAGGTTAACAACGATTTGTTGTGATATGCCATTGGGCTGTAGTTGTATGTTAGCGATAGGCTTGTCACCAAGATTAACCCACAGGTGGGCTAAATCTATGTTTCCCGAGTGGGTGAGTGATAACGCTACTTTGATGTTATTGACTTGTTGATCCTCTAATATGGTGAGTGGAAAACTGAGTTTGTCCCACTGACCACGCAGCGTTGAATCTTGCCCCTCCGGCAAGATGAAGCTAAGAGGTACATTGACCGTTTGAGCAAGGCTTATGGCGGAGAAAAGTAGGCCATAAATGAGTATTAGATAGCGTTTCATTGGCGTACATCCTGTGTTTTGCTTTCATTTTGCTCTGATGGGTTGTCGGCAATAGAAGTGTGGCGCGACACCGAGAGGGTATAGGTCAAGCTTTTAAAGCCGAGCTTGAAGAAGTGTGCGATAGCGTGGATCACGCCTCGACGTTGTTGCTGTTCAAATGCTCTTCGTTGTGACCATTTTTCACTGTCACCAAATGTTAGAGCGGTTAACGCTTGCCATGCTGTCGTGCTGCTTTCCAAAACCTCACAATTTGCAGTTTGTCCGTTAGAAAGGTAATTAACGCGATGTACACGTAACGCTATTCGTTGTGGCTTGAGCTTTTTCTTCCCATTTTTAGTCGTGCCCGGCTGCTCAATAAAACAGGTAAGTTCCACAATATCTGCAGGCTGAAGGTTGCTATTGAGAGACTTGATGGTCAGGTGTGCGCCGTTCATTGATGTGTCATCGATAATGGTTTGCGCAGTGCTATCTCCAATGGTAACAAACCCTTGACGGCTGCATGAGGTACGAGGCTCAGCACGGCGTTGCCTTCTTTCCACTAGTGCTCCAAGGCAAACGAGGCACATCATCAGGTTGAACGTGTTGAATACCAAAACGACGGCCAGTTGCCCCTGTTCAGCGGAGTAATGATAAAAACGATACAGACCGAGCCCCTCGGCAAAGCCAATGATGGCAGTGATAACAATGACCACTGGCATTAAGGGAGAGAAGTGGGTGTGGTTTGTGGTTTCCCCTTTAGGGGTGACCGCAAAACTGGGCTTACGGGGGTTGATTATCGCGGATAACACAGGAATGGCGAGAAAAATGGCCAAAATGGTTTCATAGAATTCAGAGAACAAAGTATTTCGATTATTACCAAATAAATGCTGGGTGATCAGAATACTGATCACTAGGTGTGGTACGGCATAGGCTATGAAGTCATTGGCATTACCGACAAATATCTGCAAATCGAAAAGTAAGTAACAAAGCGGTGCGATCAAATAGATCATCCTGAAAATAGGGAAAAACCAAAATAACGTCGAATTGAGGTAGCACAGTTTCTGTGGCAGCGTTAGACCACGCTTCAGGAGCGGATTGTTGAGCATCAATATTTGTAACATGCCCTGCGCCCAGCGAGTCCGTTGAGTCACATAACTGCCAAAAGTATCCGGTGACAATCCGGCGATCATTGCCTTGTTTATGTATGCGCTATCCCAGCCTTTGGCATGAATGTCCAGCGCTGTATCGGCATCCTCGGTAATGGTTCGAGTGGATATTCCACCAATATCATCAAGTGCCTTGCGGCGAATAACGGCAGCCGAGCCACAGAAAAAACTTGCGTTCCAGAAGTCCAGCCCTTTGAGAATACCGTTGTAGAACATCTCATTTTCTGAAGGCACCTTGTTCTCAATACCTAAGTTTCTCTCGATTGGGTTTGGGGTAACAAAAAAGTGTGGAGTTTGGACAAAGCCCAAATTTGGCTGTTGCTGAAAGTGGCCTATGGTACTTTTCAAGAAGTCTTTAGCAGGAACATGATCCGCATCGAGGATGAGGATCAGATCCCCGTTGCTGTGAGAGAGTGCATGATTAATATTGCCAGCCTTGGCATGGTTGTTTTCTGCGCGGGTGAGATAGTTCACGCTTAGCTGCTGGCATAATTTCTTAAGAGAGTTTGAACGATTTCGAGCTGCGTTAGCTTGCTCTGGATCCGGGTTGTTGAGTTTTTGGGCTGTACCGCCATCATCAAGTACCCATATGTTAACAATACCTGGGTACTGTAATTGTGTCGCTGCTGCGATGGTCGGGCCTACAACCCGAAGAGATTCATTGTACGTAGGAATAAAAACATCAACAGTGGGCAGAGGTTTATCTTCATTGATTGGAATGATTGCGCGGTCACGATGCTTGGCATTGACAAAAATCCCTAACAGATAAATGGTGATGCCATATATTTCGGTCACGAGTAAGGCGAGGGCAAATGGCATATCCAAGCTACTCTCCCACGGCAATGTTTGGTCGTAACGCCACCAAATATAGCGGATGGAAATAAAAGCACCGGTTAGTAGCATCAACAACTGCAAATAAGGTTTGTTGTTGGCCGTCATGCCCATTAGTACAATGAAAAAGGCACTGGCCGATAACCATAAATGGGTTTCCATTGAGACTTGTACGGTTGCCAGACTGAATATGGCGAGAATAAGAATGCCGGCTGCGAGGCACTTCATCCATGATACTGCATTAAAAAAACGCATCGTTAGAACTCCTGCAGGTAAAAACTTGGTTTTAAATCATCTAACCACGTGAGGCCGTCTTGGTTTTCAGGTGTGCAATAATGAATAAATACAGAAAGCCACTTTTCTATTTTGCGGGTGTGCTGCTGGGCGTAGGTGCATTTATCACCGTTTGGCATCACATTGACCCAGCGTTGGTATGGGCCAATATCATTGTATTTTCGTTCTGGCGCTTTGTTCGGCAGTGAAAAAGCGAATTGTGCAGGTGGCGCCTCAATGGGTTGATTAGTGACGATTTGAATAATCAAATTTTCGCCGCGTTGGTAAGTCTTATTTTCTAATTCAGACCAATACCAAACGTCTTGGTTACGCCGTTGTCGGTAGTTTGATATCAATGTCATGCCATCGGGATAGATGGGGAGTTGGTAATCATGAATGGACACAGGATCGTCAAAGCTGTGGCTAATATGCTCCTGATTAGTGAGCTGGCAGCCACTTAATCCTAAAGCGCCTACTGCGAGGCAGAGTGTATTGAGTGCCTTCATTGGAGTCTCCTAGAGTAACAGTTACCTTGGAGCTGCAATTTAATGACCAGATTGCTTTACATCGTCACCCAGAAGAATGTATGTGAAATAAGTTTCTGAAAGATAAAAAAATCCTAGTAAAGAAATTCTTATCAAGAGGCATTTCATTTTGTGAAATGCAACTGATGGATTAGTGCTGTTGCATTATGCTTCTCAATGTGAGGTTAGATAATGCGGTATTAACAATGAGTAGATTGGGATTTTGATTAATAAAGTAGATTGAGAATAAAGGTATTAGGGTAGCGCTTCCCCTTTACCCTTTAAGTAAAAGGGGTAAAGCGCTACAACGAAATGACGATCAGCAACTGCTTACCACTTGCCAACATTTTCCATGGATACCCAAGGTTCAATAGGGGGTAATGCTTCGCCTTTTTGCAATAATTCTATAGAAATACCATCCGGTGAGCGCACGAATGCCATATGGCCATCGCGCGGTGGACGGTTAATTGTCACGCCACCTGCTTGGAGGTGAGCACAAAGATCGTAGATATTATCGACACGGAAGGCCAAGTGTCCGAAGTTTCGGCCGCCAGCATATTCCTCAGGATCCCAGTTGTAGGTTAGCTCAACCAGCGGTGCGCTAGTTATTTTCGCATTTTCGGCATCACCAGGCGCTGCAAGGAAAACCAAAGTGAAGCGACCTTTTTCACTTTCTTTACGATTGGTTTCGACTAAGCCCAGTTTGTTGCAGTAGAAATCTAGCGATGCATCAAGATCGCTGACTCTTACCATAGTGTGTAGATATTCCATGTTACTTCCTGTTATTGAACGCTATTGCCTAGCGCCAAGTTACTATTCTAACAGTAATTCTGCAACGGCTTCACCGACGCTGCTGGCCGATTGGGGGTTCTGTCCGGTAATCAGGCGATCATCGATTACAACGTTATTTGCCCAGGCTTCAGCTGCAACAAATGTCGCATTGGCCTGTTTAAGTTTGTCCTCTAACAAGAATGGTACGACGGCAGTAAGCCCTATAGCTTCTTCTTCTTCATTGGTGAATCCAGTGACTTTCTTGTTGGCAATTAGGTGGTCGCCGTTGGCATAGGTCATATTGACTAAAGCCGCTGGACCGTGGCAAATTGCGGCTAAAATACCATTATGTTGATAGATAGCAATGGCGACTCGATTAACATGCTCATCGTCAGGAAAATCCCACATGGTCCCGTGACCACCAGCAAATACGATGGCCTGATAGTCAGAAGGCATGACGTTATTGAGCGAGTGACTGTTTTTTAAATGATCAACCAGTTTTGGGTCTGCAAGAAATCGCGCGTTGAACTCATCTTCTTCATCCCAGCTTTTGGGGTCTACCGGTGTTTCTCCACCAGCAATTGACACGATATCTACGTCAATACCTTTATCGACCAAGGCAAAGTAGGGGTGAGTTAACTCTGAAAGCCAAAATCCAGTCGTTGTACCTGTGTTTCCTAGCGCTGCATGGCTGGTTAGGACAATTAATGCTTTTGCCATAATGTTACTCCCTCAAGCAAGAGTTGAAACGTACAGCGAAAGCATAGTATACCCAGCTACCTCTAGGTGCTGTTATCGCTACACTTTAACTAGGGACGACATATTGAGGCTCCAGAATCATGCTAGAACGTAAGTTGACCATTTTTTATGACGGTGCTTGCCCGAGCTGTGTCGATGATCGCAATTGGTTTACACGGCGACTGAGCCGCCCAGACACGGTTGTTTGGTGTGACATTACAGGAAAAGATGATTATCTAAAATCACTGGGAATAGACCCATACCTCGCTGTTAAAGAATTACATGTGATGGATATAAACGGTGAGATCCGAAAAGAGCTGGATGCCTATATTCTGCTATTCCGACAGGTATGGTACCTGCGTCCCCTTGTATGGGTAATGGCGATTTCATGTGTGAAAGTACGACTATCTCGTTGGTATCGAAAAACCGTTGATCGCCGCTTGGAAGGGCAGGGGCGAATGGATATTGATAAATGATGATTAGCGCTTTTGCGTCAACCACATTGAGCTGTCATCCAAAGTTTGTTTCTGTCTATATCGTTTGCGCAGCGAGCATGATTGAATTACATAGCCTTTTTCAACTGGACTGTTAAGCTAGTCGAATATTCGTTTATCATTTCAAGTAGGGAAGCTATGTCAGCTACTCGTAAATATCATGGGTGGAAAACACCACAAAACTTTTTGATCTTAATTTCAATTATCGTTCCGGTTGCATTTTCAAGTTGGCAGGCGCTACTCAATAATTTCGTAATTGAAGAAGCGGCTTTTACTGGGGCGGACATCGGCTTGTTACAGAGCGTACGAGAGATCCCTGGCTTTTTAGCATTTACTGCAGTCTTTGTTCTTATGTTCATCCGAGAGCAACGTTTTATGATTCTCTCGCTCGTAATGTTGACATTAGGGGTCGCCATTACCGGCTTTTTCCCATCGGTGTCGGGGTTGTTGATGACAACCTTACTGATGTCTACTGGCTTTCATTATTTTGAAACACTCAAACAGTCGTTATCTTTGCAATGGTTGAGCAAAGAGGAAGCACCAGAAGTTCTCGGGAAATTGATTTCAGTTGGCGCTCTGGCATCCTTGTGTACCTATGGTGCGTTGTGGCTCATGCTAGAGCAGTTTGAACTGTCATTTAAGTGGGTATATTTGATTACCGGTGTAGTAGCTTTTGCTATTTTGGTTTTTGTTGCTGCGGCATTTCCGCAATTTAAAAGTGAAACGGTACAGACGAAGAAATTGGTATTTCGTAAACGTTATTGGCTCTATTACGCACTGACGTTTATGAGCGGCGCCCGTCGTCAGATCTTTATTGTCTTCGCTGGGTTCTTGATGGTTGAAAAATTCGGTTATTCCGCAGCTGATATCACCTTGCTATTTTTGATTAATTACCTGTTTAACTGGCTATTTGCAAAAAAAATCGGACGGTTTATCGGGCGAGTGGGAGAGCGTAAAGCTTTGGTGTGTGAATATGTGGGCTTAATCGTGGTGTTTGCCGGTTATGCCATCGTAGAACAAGCTGAAATCGCAGCAGTGTTGTATGTTGTTGACCATTTATTTTTTGCTTTGGCGCTAGCAATGAAAACGTACTTCCAAAAAATAGCGGACCCAGCCGACATGGCTTCTACTGCAGGTGTTGCATTCACTATTAACCATATTGCTGCCGTCGTGATCCCTGTCAGCTTTGGCTTACTTTGGTTAACATCACCGTCTTCGGTGTTTTTTGCTGGAGCGGCAATGGCTGGGGTATCACTGTTGCTATCACTGAATATCCCGGCGAAGCCAGAGGAAGGGAATGAAGTTAGGATGCTAGCTTGGCGCTAATTACCCAAGTCAATGGGGAAATTGACACGCTATGGCAAGGTCGGACTTGAGCAATACGCATAAGTTTTGCATCATATATTCAAGTGATTTCGAAATACCACAAGGTAATGAATATGATTTCTAAATGGGCAGTGCGCTTTTTTCAAATGGCGGAGTTAGTTGGTTCATGGAGTAAAGACCCTTCAACACAAGTCGGTGCTGTTATTACTAAGGGCAACCGCATTGTTTCTGTTGGTTTCAATGGTTATCCCCACGGCGTATCTGACAGTGCAGATACTGATGACCGTGAAATGAAGTTATTGAAAACACTTCATGCTGAGGAAAATGCGATTTTGTTTGCCAAGCGTGATTTGGCAGATTGTGATATTTGGGTAACGCATTTTCCGTGCCCAAACTGTGCTGCCAAAATTATTCAAACAGGTATCTCGACAGTTCATTGTCCTGAACAGACTGAAGATTTTCTGTCGCGTTGGGGAGATAAGATCCAAGTGAGTAAAGAAATGTTTGAGCAGTCAGGTGTACAGGTAAACTGGCTACCGTTGGATGAGCTAGAAAAAATAGCAAATTAAGCAGAAAACCAAACTAATAACAGAGAGGCTGCGAGTGCAGCCTCTTTTTCGTTATGCTCTTCACCTCCAATCATATAGAAAAGCAGGGCGGGGTGTTCACTGCAATGGGGAAGGCAGCTGGCATTATGCCGAAGAGCATGAAATTACTTGGGGATAAATGGCTATGAACAGGATTAGCAACAAACTATCCCCAGAAATTGTGGATAACTGCTTATTACCTGATCAATGGATATAGTCAATAGGATGCTTAGGAAAATGTCATAGCAATCAACGCTATTATGTTTTGTATATATATTTTGATGCTATGTTAATGGCTGGTTTGTTGTTTTGTTATAGTGTTTAATTCTGTTTCAAACGGCGAAATCGCTTGTTTACTCAGGTGTTCCACATTAGTATCTACGCCAAATTTTACCTTTGTGGAGAGACTTGAATGGACTTGATCGTCGAAGTGCTGGGCTGGACCAGTGTCGCTTTTTACATATCACTGACTATTTTTAACAGTATGAAGGCGACACGTTTTGCGGCGTTTGGTTCTGCTGCGAACGATACAGTTTGGGCCTTATTGATGGGCTGGTATCCAAAGGTAATTCTTAACCTCGCAGTCGCAAGTATCAATACATACCGCTATGCGAAAGATTTCATGAGTGTATCCAAGACACTGCTGATTGCGTTGGGTAGCGTAATGGCTGTGGGTATTGGCTACATTCTATATGTTGCAGTGTCTTCATTTATTGCAGAGCCGACCTTAGCTGTAGGTTTCCAGTTCCTTGATTTGGGTATTATTCTAACAGCCATTTATATGACGAGTTTACGCAAGTACCGTGTACTGATGTTGATGTCTGGTTTTGTCGGTATGGTGGGTTACTATGGCAACCCTCAGATGATGATTATCAAAGCGCTGGTGATTGGTATCATGTCTTACAAGCTATATAAAAATCAGGATGACAGCGCACAAGCTGTTGCGACTCAGTCTTAATCTGATGTATTGATGAAAAAAGCCCCGGAACGGGTTAAGTTCCGGGGCTTTTTTTATGGATATCACGTTATGAAATTTAAAATTCAGCGTCGACTTGGAAGGTCATTGGCTCATTGGTGATAGGGTGGTTTAACTCTAACAACTCGGCATGCAGGTGAAGACGGGTGGTTTTAACGCCATACAAGTCGTCACCCAAAATCGGCATATTCAGGCCTAGCGAGTGGGCGCAATGCACGCGTAGCTGATGGGTTCGGCCGGTTTTCGGATACAAATGTACTTTCGTGTGTTTGTCGCTGCGGCTGATAACTTTCCACGTGGTTTCAGCCGGCTTACCGTGCTCATGGCATACAAGCTGGCGTGGCCTGTCATCCAGATCCCCGCGCAATGGCAGGTTAATCAATCCATGATCCGCCTCTAATACGCCATCAATCATGGCTGTATATCGTTTTTTGACGGTTCGCTGGATAAATTGTTTCTGTAGGCTTTTGTTGGCTCGCTTTGAAATAGCAATGACCATCAAACCCGAAGTTGACATATCTAGACGATGAACTATCAATGGCCCCGTTGCATCAGGGAACTGTTGTTTCATCCGTAGATACACGGAATCTTCAATGGTTTTACCCGGTACAGATAGAAACTCAGCTGGCTTGTTGACCACCGCCATATCTTCATCTTGATAAATAATTTCAAGGCTTTTTCCCTCTGCAGGATTCGTTAGCAGCGGATTGTCGTCAAGTTCGATACCTTCAAGCATATGGGTCAGAATTGGCTGGCATTTACCCTGACAAGCCGGGTAGTAGTGTTTGTGCCGGCGGATTTCAGATTTTGGTGAGCTACCCCACCAAAACTCGGCCATTGCGAGAGGTGTCATGTTGTGCTTAAAAGCAAACTGCAACAGTTTTGGCGCTGCACACTCACCGGCCCCTGCTGGTGGGACACCTTGGGCAGTGCTAATGAAGAGTTCACCAAGGCACTTTTCTTCCCCTTTACTGTTTAGAAAGCAGTATTGTTCGAACAACTTTTGCTGTAATGAAGAAGAGAAGTTACGGCGTTGCTCAACCAAAGGCGAGATCACATTCTGTAACAGATCAAGCAGCTCTTGCTTTTGGGCCACTTCAGCTTCCCAATAAAGTTTGAGGTCGCGCAACTGGAGCTTCTCGATCACACTTTCTTGGCTCAGTTGTGTTTTTAACTGATTACGTACTTCAGGGGCAAGATTGGCGCTGTCAGCACGTTTAGCTTTGCGTACTTTCCTGGCTTCGACCATGTTGCTACGATGCGCCGCAAGCGCTTCATTTGAGGCCAGTTGAGCTTCCTGCAACGCCTGTTTAGCAGTAGCGAGATCTGGATTTGCTTCTAATTTTTTAATCTGCTGACTTAACTCATTGAGTTTATCTTGGCCGCTTAGAAAAAAGCTGCCTTCTGCGAGCATATCGAACACAGGTGGAACAAAATTAGGCAGTAAGTTTTGATTTGCTACTTTTCCGGAAAAAGCCGAAAGAAAACCGACTTCTCCTTGTTGATTCTTAACCAGTAACACACCAAACATTTTCCCGATAGCGTTATCGGTATCACCATCTAGGCCAAAATTATGCTGCCAATCAGTTTGTGTCTCAAGATGCTGTTGTAGTTGTTCTGCGGCGACAAGGCACAATGGATGTGGCTCGTAGTAGAACGGGTATGTAAAACGCTCGGGCAACTCAAAGTGCTCGATAGAAGAAGTAAAGGGCGTAAAACAATGTTCCGTGGCGTGCATAAGCTGATCTATGGTGAAGTAATCATGTCCTATCTGTTCTGGTATGAGGTTGATAGGGGTTAAGGGCGGCAATTCTACCTGTTAGTCGAAAGGAGATCATCTTCGGAGATGAATTTCATTAAAAGTGATTGTAAAGTCGCATAAAGCTATGCGTCGCATTGCATTTCGTGGTCGTACATTTAACTATGCTGATTCGTTCACTATTGGTAGCAGTATTTTGATATTGTGATAGATAATTTTGAGTAATAAATTGTTGCTTACTGTTGCTATGAATTGTCAAGATATTGTAAATACGCTGAATGCGGTTTAGATATGGTCTAATCTATTTTAGAACGTTGACAGTTTAATCTCTAATGCCGATTGAATCGGTAGTAGATTTAATTAGGGCAGTTTTCTCAGTGGATAAAATTTTAAGAACAAAAGATGAGATTGAGCGTCATCTCCTTTTTCCTGGAGAGGAGCAGCATATTGCTTTATATCAGAATCTTGTTCTTAAAAGTGCATTTCAACCCATAGTTAAAGCCGATGGTAGTGTATTTGCTTACGAAGCATTAATGAGGGTATACGACTCAAACGGTGATTTAGTCAATAATGGAGACTTAATCAAACATTACCGAGGCCACCCTGTTCATTTAATTAATATTGACCGACTTGCCCGGGTCATCCACCTCAGAAATTTCTCGCTCTCTAAGCTAACCACCAACTTGTTTATTAATATGATGCCAGTCACCATCTTATTTTGTGAGAATGAGGGGCTTGTTGACTCTATCTTGTTACCTCGAATTTATGAACTGGGTTTAAAGCCAGAACAAGTTTTTATCGAGATCATAGAGCATTACACAGACGATGATATCGCTTTGGAGAGAGCTACTCGCCACTTGAGCCAGGTCGGTTTGAATATTGTCATTGATGATTTTGGGATTGAAGGGTCTTCCGAACAGCGCGCTCGGTCCGTGTCACCCAACGTAATAAAAGCAGATAGTTCCTTATTGGCAGAATACCTAAAGGGGCACACTCAACCGCTTCTAAATGTTTTTGCGTTGTGTCGAGAATTGGGGGCCAGTCTCATCGTCGAAGGGGTTGAAGACTTAAGAGGGTATCATGCAGCAATATCATTAGGGGCTGATTACCTTCAGGGCTTTTATGTTGGGCTCCCGCAGTTTAAGAGCGCGACTAGCCAAGCAGTATTAAAGGG
Organism: Photobacterium sp. DNB23_23_1; assembly: GCF_052873815.1. Taxonomy (NCBI): domain Bacteria; kingdom Pseudomonadati; phylum Pseudomonadota; class Gammaproteobacteria; order Vibrionales; family Vibrionaceae; genus Photobacterium; species Photobacterium sp. DNB23_23_1. The sequence goes on from NZ_JBNNXT010000041.1 coordinate 32,834, forward strand.
TTGCCAAGAATTTAACAAAAGCAACTTTGACCAACCCAATTAAACTACCTGGGCTGGCCTGTTTATAAATAATCTATCAGCCTTTATCTGCAATCCCTCCTTGAGTTAAGTGGTGGGGTTCTAGTAGTTCTTCTAATTCACTTCTGCTTATATCTGTTTTTTCTATTGCTACGTCAATGATATTTCGTCGTTCTTTATAAGCTTTCTTTGCAATTTCAGCGGCTTTTAGGTAACCAATGATCGGGTTTAGTGCGGTAACAAGAATTGGATTTCTGGCAAGAGCGTCATTAAGCGTATCTTGTTTAACGCTAAACGTATTAATTGCTTTATCAGCCAGGAGTATCAGTGATTTTGCCAAAAGCTCGATACTTTGTAATACGTTATAGGCAATGACGGGCAGCATGACATTGAGTTGGAAGTTACCCGACTGCCCGGCTATAGAAATTGTTGTGTCGTTGCCCATCACCTGCGCGGCAACCATGGCTGACGACTCAGGAATAACCGGGTTTACTTTTCCTGGCATGATCGATGAACCTGGCTGCAATGACTCTAATTCGATTTCACCAAGACCAGTTAGCGGGCCAGAGTTCATCCATCTTAAGTCATTACTGATTTTCATCAGAGCGACAGCGGCTGTTTTGAGCTGCCCGGACAAACTGACAATTGCATCTTGGCTACTGAGGTTATAAAAGAAATTATCGCTGACCGTGAAATCGACTTCTGTCGATACGGATATGTTGTTGACGAAGATTGCTGGAAAATCTGGTGCTGAATTAATACCGGTACCGACAGCGGTTCCGCCTTGGCCTAATGCGACCACGTTATCCAGAGCCATAACGATCCCTTGGCGGGCCTTAGATAATTGTGTTTTCCAACCTTCCATTTCTTGGCCCAAGGTCACGGGCATAGCGTCCATTAAATGGGTTCTGCCGGTTTTTGTTATATGCCCAATGGCGGCCACTTTCTTATCAAGTGTGTCTATGATGTGGTCAAAGGCTGGGAGCAATTGTCGGTGGCTGGCAAGGGCAGAGCTGACTTGTATCGCTGTTGGGATAACATCGTTGCTGCTCTGTCCCATGTTTACGTCATCATTGGCACTCACTTGTTGACCTAACTTCCCTGTGGCTAAGGTTGCAATGACTTCGTTGGCATTCATATTAGAGCTTGTTCCTGAGCCTGTTTGAAAGATGTCGACGGGAAATTGCTCTAAATATTGACCATCGATGATCTCCTGACAGCTATCGATAATGGCATGGGCCTTATCAAAATCCAGCAGCTCTAATTCAAGGTTACTTCTTGCTGCAGCTTGCTTAATGAATGCCAATGCTTGGATGAATAGGCTGGGCATAGGGATGCTACTAACGGGAAAGTTTTCAATCGCGCGCTGGGTTTGCGCGCTATAAAGGGCTTTTAATGGGACTTTCACTTCCCCCATGCTGTCAACTTCAGTTCGGTATCGCGATGTCATGTGTCCCCCTACGGAAACAGAAATGAAGGTGTTATCGACAAGCTTAGATGTAATACCAACCTACATAAATATTTGATCAGTCTTGCAGGTTAAAATCGCTGTTCTCTGCGTTAGAGATTTTGTAATTAGAGCCACTAGTTACTGCAATATCTGTCTTGATAAAAACGGTTTTTCCAGTGCAAATACTTGATCAACGACTTAGCCAGATTGGTATAATTCGTGAAACCGAGAGAATTTGCTGAGAATTGACTTGCATAGCTGCAAGTGCCGTTAGAATCCAAGAAATGAAGCGTGGTGTAAGCCATTAAGGATTCATACTTAGGATAAATAGTAAAAATAGCGTGATGTTATTCACATCTTGTTCGTTGTGTAAGCAAGTAATTGCGAGCACATTTGGTATTATGCGTTTAGTGTTCATAGTTACAGGTGGATGATATGAAAGTGATGTCAAAATCTCTGTTAGCGGTGCTTACAGTGTGTAGTTTTTCTCTGCCTGTCTATGCTGATCCGGTTGAACGTTCTGTTTCACCGGCGTTGACAGTACCAAAGGCAATGAGGTTACTCCAAACCCATGGTTATCATGATTTTCGTAAGATAAAGGTCGAGCGAGATGATCATGAAATCGAAGTAGAAGCTAGAAATGCCGATGGTCACAGAGTCGAAATTGAAATGGATCTTTTTAGCGGGAAAATTCTAACCGTTGAACGCGACTAACGCACAGTTATAAGTTTTGTGAAAGCCGCGTATGGTTTCTTCAATCAGAAGCCATACGCGGCTTTTGTCATTTTAATATGTGATACCAATCTGGATAAGTAGTTGATCAAGGATTTTAACCTGCAAGACTGATCAAATATTTATGTAGGTTGGTATGAGCGTTTAACTCAGCAACTTAGGTGTACTAACATTGTGCAGCTGCATGCAGCCACGGTGTACTTTTCTGATACCTCACACGATGAAGAAGGCTCAATTTTACTGGAGTCCATTAGTACTGAAAATTGGCCAACTGGTAGCTCAATATTTAATGGTTTGTCTCCTCTATTGATAGCCACAATGCCTTTACTGCCTCGGCTAAACACCAAGTGATCTTCACCCATGGACATCACAGCCATAGGCAGAGACTGCATCAAGTTATGAAAGCTGATCATTTGAGTGAGTACTGAATCACTCCATCTATCTTTCCATCTAGGTAAGCCGTTACTGTTAGTTATTTTGCTTGTATCTAGATCACTATAGATCAACGGAACACCACCGTCCCTTCCCAAAATATAACAATAGGTGAATATTTCATTTTGCTCAGTCATTACTTGATCTAAGAATACATCATTGTTCGGAATATCATGGGTGATGGCAAAGGTGATCGCTCTATCATAGGCCAATGCCTGTCCTACTGAATACGGGTTATCAAGTTCGGCCATGGGTTGGCCTTTCTCAAATACATTGTACATGGCATGAAAAAGTGGGAAATCGTATGCCCCTAAACTTGTCCCTTTTAAATAAGGCGCTAAGAAAAGCTCATACTCTTCTTTTGTTGCACCTCCATCAGTGATGATTTCACCAAAAATATGGACATCTGCACTCACTTTTTTGTCCCAGACCAATTGAATATGTTCAAGTGTTAAGTGCTTAGCAGCATCAATGCGAAAGCCTTTTATACCTAATCGTTTTAAGCTATTAATATAACATTTCTGTTGTTTTACTACATTCTGGTTACATTTTAGCGTCGGTAAACCGGGATCTTCACTACTACCACTTATCCTGCCGTGCTGAACTTCCCATGGATCTGTCCAGTTTTGGATTGGAAACGCTTTGATAAAATCCCGCTCAGAGAATAAGGGTTTAGTGAGATCTCCAAATAATTTGAGTTTTTCATAATTTTCTGCTGACTGTTGATATTCATCTAATACCTGATTAGATGGGAAGTTCAGATCATGCCTAAGGTGTGACTCATTGGCCATGTGATTGAAGACAACATCAACATAAACATGCACGTCATACTCGTTCAATACTGCTGTCATCTTACGGAAATCTTCAGTGTTACCTAGTTGATTGTCTATCACTCGATAATCTTGCGGTTGGTAGCGCTGCCACCATTCTGTGCCGCTTTCATGTTTGTATGATTTCAGAGGGGGAGAGACAAGAACGGCCTTGTAGCCTGAACTTGCTATTTTTTTAGCATACTGCGTGACTCGATTGTACGGCCAGTCGAAGGCGTGAAGAATCACATTGGTCGCTTTGATTTTCGTCTGTGTAGTATTGCTGGTTGTCATGGTTAGTGTCCCTTCAATGAACTAAGGGCAGTCTATCGCTAGTTGATGAAAAAGTATTCAGCTCTCCGAGTAAAAAAAGGGGAGTAGGAGAGGGGGAGTAGTCTGACCAGTGTTGCTTTAATGTGTGAGAATCGCGCCAACTGTAAACAATATAAAATATTGTTGGTGTTTCTTTGTTATTTGGTTTATTGATAGTTCTACCACTAGGGATGAGGTGGTAGTAGATGATGAAAAAAACATCATTTTAAATGTAGGAAAAGAATATTTTTGTAGGTATTCACCAATTTTCACTACAAGCCTATTCTAAACACTCATTGGAATATGGTATATATGACCGCGATTGCTTACTAACAAGGAGGTACACCATGGCTGGTGTTTTAGGAATGATTTTAGCAGGTGGCGAAGGTTCACGTCTGCGTCCATTAACAGATTCGCGAACTAAACCTGCGGTGCCATTTGGTGGCAGTTACCGCCTTATTGATTTTGCATTAAACAACTTTTTGAATGCTGATCTTATGAAGATTTATGTTTTGACTCAGTTCAAATCTCAATCTTTGTATGTACACATGAAGAAAGGCTGGAATGTATCGGGGATCACAGGGCGTTTTATTGACCCTATTCCAGCGCAAATGCGCATGGGTAAGCGTTGGTATGATGGTACTGCTGATGCCATTTATCAGAATATGCGTTTTATGCAGTTAGAAGAACCTGACCAGGTTTGTATTTTTGGTAGTGACCACATTTATAAGATGGATGTTAAGCAGATGCTTAATTTCCACCTTGATAAAAAGGCGGATCTAACCGTTGCTGCTCTGCGGATGCCATTGAGCGAAGCGAGTGCATTTGGTGTTATCGAAGTTGATGAAAACGGTTGTATGGTTGGCTTTGAAGAAAAGCCTGCGAACCCTAAGTCTATTCCTGGTGACCCTGAAAATGCTCTTGTTTCAATGGGTAACTATATTTTCGAAACCGATGTTCTTTGCAAAGAATTGGAAGAAGATGCTGTTAACGAAGAGTCGAGCCATGACTTTGGTAAAGACATTATTCCAAAGCTTTTCCCTCAGGGTAAAGTCTACGTTTATGACTTCATGACCAATATTATTCCTGGCGAGAAAACAGCGGGTTACTGGCGTGATGTAGGTACGATTGAGTCTTATTGGCAGGCTCACATGGATCTTCTTTCTGAAGACGCACCATTCTCTTTATATAACCGCCAGTGGCAGCTTCACACTTATTACCCACCGTTGCCGCCTGCAACGCTGCTAGATAGTGACGATTGCAAGGTGGATACTAATAACTGCATGATTTCAGCGGGTAGTTATATCCGTGGTGCTAAAGTGTATAAATCTGTATTGGGTTTCCGTACCAATGTTGATCAAAATACATTTATTAGTGAATCAGTTATTCTTGGTGACGTAAAAATCGGTGCAAACTGTTCAATCCGTCGCGCAATTATTGATAAGAATGTGATGATTGCACCAGGGACGGTTATCGGCGAGAACTTGGAAGAAGATAAGAAGCACTACCATGTATCTGACGAAGGAATTGTTGTGATACCAAAAGGAGCAAAAATTGGTTACTAGAAAGAAATCTAACTCTAAGCCACTGCAAATCTTGTTTGTTGCTTCAGAGGTAGACGGATTGGTCAAAACGGGAGGCTTGGCGGATGTTGCCAAGTCACTGCCAGCAGCCCTAAAGGAACTAGGGCATGATGTGCGTGTGGTGATGCCTCTTTATCGTAAAGTACCTAATGGTGCAGAAGCGGTTGAATTGCTTGATACTGAATTACAAGTACCGACTCAACCACAGGCCGTGCCGTATAAAGTAAAACAGTTGCAAAATGGTGATGTACCTGTTTATACCGTCGATGCCCCTGTGTATTTTGACCGTCCTGAGCTGTATGCGGAAAACAATGAAGGGTACCGTGATAATGGTGAACGATTTGCTTTCTTTAGTGCAGTTGCCTTGGATATGTGTGAAAAATTGGGTTTCAAACCTGATGTTGTTCACTGTAATGACTGGCACACAGGACTTGTTCCGTTTTTGCTGAAAACTCGTTATGCCGATGATACGTTTTATGCAGACACTAAAAGCGTGATCACCATCCATAATGCGGTATTCAAAGGGACATTCAATTACGATCAGTACAGCTTGATCCCGGAACTGATTCAAAAGCGCTACCTTCAGCTAGAAGATGGCGCTGCCAATATTAGCATGCTTAAAGCCGGTGTCGCATTTGCAGATAAAGTAAATGCAGTAAGCCCGAACTATGCGAAAGAACTGCTGACTGAGATTGGTTCTCACGGTATGGCACCTGATTTCCAGCATCGTTCAGATGTGCTTTACGGCATCGTCAATGGTTGTGACTATGGTGATTGGAGCCCGGAAACTGATCCGTACATCAAGCAGCGCTTTAAAGCCAATAAAGTCAGCCTAGCCCGCGGCAAGAAAGCGTGTAAACGCGACTTGCAGCAGCAGGTAAACTTGCCTCTGGACGATGTGCCTCTATATGGTATGGTGTGTCGACTAACTGAGCAAAAGGGGATTCAGTACCTTTTGCCAGCGCTTCGTGACTTCTTGGTCAACGACGTACAGATTGTATTGGTTGGTAGTGGTGATCCTAAATTAGCTGACGCACTGCGTGAAATTAGTGCGGATTTTTCTGATAAGTTTGCGTTTATCGAAGCCTATGACAACCCATTAGCACACTGTGTAGAAGCTGGATCGGATTTCTTTTTGATGCCTTCTCAGTTTGAGCCTTGTGGCTTGAACCAGATCTACAGCCTTGCTTACGGTACTTTACCTATTGTGCGTGGTGTCGGTGGTTTGAAAGATACGGTTATCGATTACGATAACACGCCTCAGGTTGCGACAGGCTTCATTTTTGATGCTCCAACGCCTGAAGCGCTGCTTATCAAGATGCAGCGTAGCTTATTGCTTTATTGCCAACGTCCTCAGGAGTTCAAGCGTCTACAGCAAAATGCGATGGCTTGTCGTTTTGAGTGGAAAGACGCCGCAGAGCAATACTTGCGTATGTATTCTGGTGAAGAAGAGCCCGTACTTGAAAAAAAGCCGTTTGAGTGTGCCTGATTATTAGCTTAGGTATGCTGTAATGTTGATAAAGCCCTCGCCAATGCGAGGGCTTTTTTCGTTAGCATTCTTCGTCTATACAGCACTCGTCCTTTAGAAATGCTATGACACCATCCAGGTGCTCATATTCTGCAACGCAATATAAAGTCCGACCTTCACGGCGCTGGGTAAGCAAGCCAGCAGACACAAGACTTGATATATGGTGAGAGAGCGTAGACCCCGGAATAGCGAGCTTTTCCTGCAGGCTACCGACTGGTGTCCCTTGGTAACCAGCACGAACAACAGCTTTATAAATGCTCAGGCGAGTAGGGTGCCCTAACTCTTTTAATGCCTTTGCGACAACGTCGATTTCCATCGTTGGTCATTCCAGAAATAATATTAATTCGATACTACTGGAACTATATCGCTTACGCCAGTTAAAGCGCAAATCATGTTGAATGTGAATCACTCACAGAGTAGTCAGGCAATTTGTAATGGATACAGGTAGACAAAGCCTACCCATTTTCTGACGTTCTGTTATCATCTACACGTTCATTTAATGAAGATAGGAGATAAAGATGATTGTATTACATACCCACTCGGCAAAGACAGTGACGGTAAATCAATAAGCGAATAGCAGCTGATAGTAACGATGTAGCATGCTCATCAAGACGAAACGAACCGCTTTACTACCTCCTTTCCATTGCCCGGTGTAACTAAATCCGGGGTCTATTAATATTTGTTTGACCCTATATTCTCTTTGATACGCATTATCAGAGTCATATTATGTGAATGGCTTGTGCGTGGGGAAAATAATGAATTCTATTATTACACTTAGCCAGCTTGGTTGGCAGCCAGTATTCCAACAACAATTAACACTAGAAGATTATGAGCAGGCCAGTATTGCTCGTATTTTGGCGCATCACCGTAACGGTTATGTCTTGCAGACCGAGCATGGTCAAGCCACACTTGAAATTCACCATTCTCTTCCAGCAATGACGGTAGGGGACTGGTTACTGGTCGACAGCGATAACCGATTTATCCGCCTGTTAGAACGGGTGTCATTGTTTAGTCGCAAAGCTGCCGGTGCTAAAGCAGCAGAACAGTATATCGCTGCCAATGTTGATTCGTTATTCATTGTCTGTTCGCTAAACCATGATTTTAATCTCAGTCGAATAGAACGTTACTTGGCCATTGCCCGTGAAGCCAACGTTGAGCCTATGATTGTGCTCACCAAAGCTGATTTATCTGATGATCGTGATGATAAACGTCAGCAGGTACAAGATCTCGATCCCATGTTGATCGTGGAAGTGATTAATGCACTTGATCCAACCGCTTATGCAACTCTCGAATCATGGTGCCGTAAGGGTAAGACGATTGCATTTATGGGATCATCAGGTGTTGGCAAGTCGACGCTTATCAATACCTTGATGGGAGGCTCGGTACAACAAACGGGCTCGATACGTGAAGATGACAGCAAAGGGCGTCATACGACAACTTCGCGGTCATTACACTTTATGCCATCGGGTGCAGTGTTAATTGATACTCCCGGAATGCGTGAGTTACAGTTGACCGATTGTGAAAATGGTGTGGTGGAAACTTTCGCCGATATTGAAGCTATCAGCAAACAGTGCCGGTTTAGTGATTGTCAGCACCAATCAGAACCTGGTTGTGCGATTCAACGTGCACTTAAAACTGGTGAAGTAGATCAACGCCGCGTACAGAATTACTATAAATTGTTAGCTGAACAGGCCCGAAACAGTGCAACATTGAGTGAATTGCGGGACAAAGACAAACAGCTTGGCAAAATGTACCGTTCTGTACAAAGCCATAGTCGACAGCGGAAGAAAGGTTACTAGTTTTTGAGCTAGTGTGGTATTGCAAAGCCTTACTGTAACGTTCAGTAAGGCTTTTTGTTTTTGGTGATTAAGTTATTGATAATAAACGAAAATGTAACCGCTCTCTTTGATGCTGTTTACCGCTTTATCTAAATGCTCGAATGGAATCGCGAAGCAGCCTTCGCTACGCCCTAGCATGCCATTATTTTTCATAAACTCACCACTAACATAGTCAGCACCATGAACGACAATGAATCGGCTTCTGGCTCTATCATTGATACCAACTTCTAGTCCATCTATACGAAGTGAGTATCCATTAACGCCAAAATAAGTTTCTCCGGTTCTAAACATACCGACTGAAGATTTATGTGAGCCATAAACATTAGAAAACGTTTTCGGGTAACGGTAGCCAGACTCTTTGGCATGGGCCACTAAGCTTTGATGCGTTATCTGTCTTCTTTCTAGATCAACAATGAATAGTCGTTCTTTCTCCGATGGTAGCGTGTAATCGATAATCGTCAGGCTAGAAGGTGATATTCCAAGTTTATTAGCGCGCGACATAGCATGCTCAACCAAACTGGGCTTGAAATAAGCATGTTCAGATATAGCTATCCCGTTATAGTCACTCCCTGAGGAGCAGCCGAATATAGAAGCAATGAAGGTGAGCAGGCCTATAATATTTAGATATTTCACGTTTCTCACTGTAGTAATTAATATCCATGGTTGCCATAGGGGAGCTGCAATTAAGGTTCAGCCTTAAATTAAGCTATCGCATACTATGAGCGACAATTTTTTGGCATTGTTAAATGTTGAATGTGTTTGAAAGAAACGTTTGCAATGGCATTGTTGTCCATAAATACCAAACAAGGCACAGTGCATTTCACATTGTGCCTTGTTTTCAAACGGTTATTACTCAACGAAGCATCTTGGGCTTAATTGGGTATAGAAAATCAACAGACCGGAGAGGTTTTAGCTCGCTTTTGATGTCTGCTCGCCCAGTAGCCAGCCAATAGAGAGCCGGAAATATTGTGCCAGACTGAGAATATGGTGCCTGCGATGGCTGATGCTGGTGAGAAGAATTTCATTGCCAGTGCTGTCGCCAGTCCTGAGTTTTGAAGTCCGACCTCAAAGGCGATGGTTCGACATGTCGATTCATTGAATCCGAGTAAACGGCAACTGTAGTAGCCAGCAGTGAGCCCTACAGCATTGTGTAGAACAACAGCCAGTGCCACCATCGGGCCGACTTGGCTTAAATTGCCGGCATTGAGCGCGACGACAATTGCAATGATGAATACAATGGCGATCATTGAGATCAGTGGTAGAAGTGTATGAACTTTTGCAACGGTTTTTTGCGCAAAGCTATTGATAAGCAGGCCTATGCCGACCGGAATCAACACTATTTTCACTAGGCTCATCAGCATGGCATTAACGGGGACATCAACGGTTTCGCCAACGAGTAGTTCGACAAGTAGTGGCGTGAGAATAACCCCGAGTAAGGTTGAAATTGCTGTCATTGATATTGATAGGGCAACATTTCCTTTGGCTAGAAATGCCATTACATTGGACGATGTTCCGCCTGCGACACTACCCACTAGCACCATACCCACAGTTAATTCGGTACTGAATCCCAGCAAGGTGCTGATCAATAGAGCCGTGAGAGGCATGATGAGAAATTGCAGGACAACACCCACTCCGACCGCTTTTTTATGCTGGACAACATTGAGGAAGTCCTTGGGCGACAAGCTCACCCCCATTGCCAGCATAATTATGGTCAGTAAAGGGACGATTTGGGTTTTTAGCCCAACGAATAAACTGGGAGATAAATATGCTAATACCGAAAATGTGACGGCCCATAGCGGAAATAATTGGGTGATTCTTCCTATCATGTTGACTTCCTTTTCGCTTTCTCCCACACGCTAGGGAGAAATTAATGTAAAACAATCTCTGCCTTGATAACAACGACTTTCCCGTGCAATGACTTATCTAAACAGTTATTAATAATGTGTTAAATATTTTTTCACAAAATTTATTGGTAGAACAGTAAGGAAAGTGAATACAGCGGTAGATGCTACGTTACTGTTCACTGCATAAGTGATGTATCAAATTAATGTTATTTTTTGGTTTTAACTGATGAATAGAAAGTACTTACTAGAGTTTAAAGCTATTGACGGTTGCAAGCATTTTTAAGGTAAGCCTGAATTCAGATAATAAGTGCGACACTCATGGGAAGGTGTAAAAGAGGAAGCCAACTGCCGAAAGTGGTACGC
>NZ_JBNNXT010000042.1:0-43226 GCF_052873815.1 Photobacterium sp. DNB23_23_1
TGAGCCGGATATCGACTCTCTACTTCCTTGGAACTTCTCTCATTAATAATCGCCCCGTGGAATCATGGGGCGGATACTGTATTTCTGGTGCACTTTTGGCGAAAACCAAGCAACTAACAATATTTTATACTAAACAAAACTGAATATTAGCAACATGTGTGATGGGGCTCTCTTTACCAAAATAAGTCGTGTGTTGAGAAGGGAGGAAGTACGGTGTTGCTAGTAGACAAGCACGATCTGGCATTTGTTAGCTTTGGTTCTTATCACTCTTTCATGTTGGAAAATGAAGAGCAGCTTTAATAACAGGGTTTGCTGCTCTTACCGAATAAACTTAAGAAAGGTTAATCAACTGTGCGTGCCGGGCGTTTAAATGTTATGACATCTGTCTCGCCATCGTCTTCCTCGAAGGTAAATTCAAGGTTATTACCAATAACATTGATTTTAGCGGATACTGTTGTTCCGTCATCGGAATTATGCAATCCAATATCTCCGTTAAGATCCTCAAAGACTTCCTTAACCGTAAATGCGTTTGATGTAAGATCAAGCATGCCGTATTCAGCCCCTCCACTTGAGCCATCTTCAACTTCTGAGTGAATATATTTACCATCGGGTAAGAAAGTGAATGATAAAAGTGCCAAACCTTCAGCATCAGAGGCAAGCCACGTACCATAAAACCCTTTATTTTCAACACGTGTTAATGTTGATGTTAGTTCCTGCCCATCCTCTTCAAATACGACGAGTAGCGTATTTTTGTCAACAGTCAGATTCAACTTATCGTTTGTAAGATTAGAAAGGCCGATCTCACCATTTTGGTCAAAAAATATGTCGCCTACTGTTACATCACCATCACTGTCGATGGCATACTCTCCCCACTCGAGCCCTCTGAACTCGGGCTCACTGTCCGTCATTTGGACGTGAACATAAGTATCGTCATAGAAGGAAAGCATGAATATTTCTTTTTCACTGTTTTCACCAATCCAACTCCCTAGCAAGCCACGTGTTAAGTCATACTGTACTTGTAAATGTGCAATGGCTTTTTCAGCGTCGACATAAACGGCCTCATCAACATAACCTTTAACGATTTCAGCTTTGAAATCGTCAGGGGTCAAATCAAAGAAATCTTTTGCGCTGCCTTGGTAGTCTTTATGCATGTCATTAATATTACTAATGGCTGTAGCTGATATTGTAATGCCATTATCAGGGTTACCATCGCTATCAAGGGATTGGAGTAGACTCGCAATATTCTTTGTCATTTGGTTATCAAGAACACTTTGATCACTATCTAATAGTGGCTCAACCATATCAACTGGAGTAAGGACTGACTCTGCTTTGACTGACGGTAGTTTTAATGAACCAATTGAAAATTCAACAGAGTCTCCATTTATGTAATCGAATTCGCCGAGTGAATTGGTTGTACCACTAAGGTTACCAGGTGATGTTATGTAAGTTAATCCTTCGACTGCCGCATCAGAATAGACACCTACGTTGGCCACAGCACTTGACTCGTCGCTATTTGAATCTGAGTCACTTCCGCAACCAATAAGTGCGATACTACAAAGAAATACGTAACCGTATTTTAATATAACCATAATTAAATCCCTTTAATGGTAGGGTCAGATTGCCACGTGCGATCTGATTGCTCAATGATAGTCCGATCGCTGTTTAAATTTGGTGATGAAAGGCCAAAATTTAACCGTTGTGGTTAGGTTTTGGTCTTACCTGTGTGATTAAATCACTTCGGTTGGGCAATATTGATAAGCTAACCAGTTTATTCTGGTTGCCAGCTAGATGAGCGACTTGTCATTGCCAGCACGTGGCAGCCATGAGAGCGATGCATTCAGTCCCCTAAATTTTTGGGGCCCATAAATAGGTAAAATAGCCAACTGCTAATAGTGCAATCAGCAATGACAGATAGGATTTAATCCAGCACTCCTTGATTGAAACCGTCATGTCATTGTCGAATACCTGAGTAAAACGATAGCGGCAGTAAAATGTTCCTAGTATTGCCGACAGCATCGTAATTACGCCTATTACGGGTAAAGCCGTGATGTCACCTTGTTCGGTGACTTTGAGAAATAGTAGCCCCAGTGCGAATAAAACCAGTTGGGTTCTTAGCCAGGACATGGCGGTTCGTTCTGGCTGTAAGCCTGGATCCCTTGTCATAATAGAATAACCAAGATAACTATAACGGTAAGAAATAACATGATAAGGCTAATGATTTTGAGAAAACCGGTATATTTCAATTGGGCATTGGTCCGCATAGCCTTTTCATTCTGTGACCAACGGCGGTATGCAAAAATGGCTAGAAGGCCTGAGCAAAGGCATAAAAAGGATGAGAGCAACATTCGCACAAGGGGATCGGCAAGGTCGGGGGTGAGCTGATCAATACCGATAGCTCCGGCCAGTAATGCAAGAGCTGTACGTATCCAGGCCAGGTAGGTTCGCTCGTTTGCTAGAGAAAAACGGTAATCAGGCGCTTCCCCTTCATTGCGCCAAGTATGTCTGGGGAGTCGTTGTTTGATGCGTTTCATTGGTTATCTATTTAATTAGTAGTGACTTACGGTAGTCTGCCAATTGCTGCAGATTAACAGGTTGTGGCTTGCGACTGTTTCTTTCTAATATTCCTATACCTTTCAGTGTCTTGCAGTACCGAATAACCGTTGTGGTATCAGTGCCGCTGTACTCGCCAATCTCACGGTAGGTCCAAGGGTATTCAGGGTATGTTTGAAACATATAAAAAATCGTATCGAGAATACGTTTCTTGGCACTAAAGGCATTAAATTGCATCAGCCGTTTTTCTGCTTCTCCTAATTCAAAACACACTTCCTGCATTAAATAACTAGCTAAATCCGGCGATATAGTATCGAGTGATTTAAAATCGTTTACATTTATCCGAACAATAGTGCTGTCTAACATCGCTCTGGCTGTAGATGGGTATCTTTGTGCGGTAAACAGAGAGCGATAGCCAAAGTAAGAGCCTGGTCCATAGATCCTTAGTAACGATTCTTTTCCGTTTTCAGAAACTTGATATAACCCGACCAACCCTTGTTCAACATAGTAAAAACCTTTTGCAGACAATCCATTATGATAAACAGCTTGTTTTTTGCACACGGCGACAGTTTCTATGTGATCAGTTAAATTCCTGAGAATATCAATAACCATTGTTAGATCACTACGATGAAAATGAGTAAAGATAGCTTACCTGATAATAAGATAAACAAATATGATCATCGCCATAAATTTGAGCTTGCTGATCATGTAAAATTAGTACTAATGAAATCGTTTGCGAGCACATAATTGCAGATACTAGTTGGAGTTCATATATCATGGATTTGGCAAGCCTTTTCATGGATATATTAGCAACAGAGGCCTTAATGCTAAAAATTACTCTGGGGAGTATTTTTGGTTTATGTCTGGGTCTAACAGGGGTTGGAGGTGGGGTATTATTAATTCCAATGTTACAATTATTTTGTGGTATGCCTCCTGTACTCGCAGTGGGTACAGCAAGCTTGATATCCGCACTGGTAAAAGTGAATGCATCTATCGTTCATGTTAAAGCAAAGAATGTGTCATGGCGGAAAATTGCTATATTATTTGTTGGCGCTTTGCCAATCACTCTCGTCGTCACACAGGTTGTTATTTATTTTAATGATCACCCACTGCACCAAGAAACAACACAAACAATGATTACGAGTCTCGTTACGGTTGTCATGATTGGTTCTTTGTTGTCCGTTTTTTATAAATTTAGATCCTCGCCAAACAGCAAACATACGTCTTCGAACGTGAATTGTAGTGATAGAAAAGCGCTAGTATCCGGTATGTTTTGTGGATCAATTTTGGGATCAACGGGGGTTGGTGGTGGTGTACTGCTACTCCCTGTCCTAAATAACGTACTGAATTTGGATATCAAGAAAGCGATTGGCTCCTCGGTGGTATTGGCTCTGTTTCTTTCAGGGTTCGCCGCACTTGGCTATGCTAAAGGAGGGCAGGCGGATGTGCATACTGCAATTTGGTTTGTTGTTGGTTCGTTTATCGGTGTACCCGTTGCCGCCTCTTTACTAAATAAAATATCTGAGAAGACAACGTATATTATTACACTTATTGTTATATTAATAAGCTTAGTACTTTATACATTGTTCTAAATACCACCTGATGGCAGCTAAAACTTACAATTAAGCCCCCTCCCATTTTCGATATTGGGAGGGGGCTTATATCAACCTACAAAATATCTGATCAACTACTTATCCAGACTGGTATTATTAACTAACTCTCTAGTCAATTTGATATTAAGATGTATAGATTGAAAGGATATTTGAAAGTTCATCAACCTGAAAGCCAATTGGTTGAGTAAAGTTGGTCAACGCAATTAACCCGCCATCAAGCTGGCTGATATCAGCTAGCATTGCGGCGTTTTCAGCTTTCAGTCCCCCACCGTATACGACAGGCAGTGATAAGTTGAAATTGGCTTTTACGGTCTGTTTGATGAAGTCGGTAATAAGGCCAATGTAGTCACTGTTCGGTGGTGTTTTTCCCGGACCGATAGCCCATACTGGCTCATAGGCTAGTAATACGTTGTCTTTTAGCTGTTCGGGTTGGATTTGGGAGAGGCTGGCAATAATCTGGTTTTCTAATGTGATTTTTGCTTGTTTTAATTGCTCTTCGTCTGTCCCGTTTCCACGTTCTTCAGCTGTTTCACCAATACAGATCGCCGCTTTCATTTGCTGTTCTAGGGCGCAACAGGCTTTTTCACTAATGATTCCGCTCACGATTTTGTTCGCTGAATGGTTGCATAAATTTTCTTCCCCAGCATATTGGGAAATAATAAAATTCAGATGACGGCGTTCTTCACAGTGTCCGATAATGCTGGCTTTGCTGCCGAGTGTTGCTTGCGTTGCTGCTATTGAGTGTGAGGTAAAGGCGCCGAAATTTCCTCCGACGGTGACATCTTCACGGTGGCAGCTTTGGCTGCCAATAGACATATTTTTAATTTCCGTATTTGGGTTTGCTTGTAATTGTTCGATGGCTGCATGTAAGAGAATATCGGGTACGAATACAGAGAGGATTATATTATCGTTTTTCCCCCAGCCAGCATCAACAATACTTTGGATAGTTTCTCTTATCCATACGACAGGATCACTCGATGGACAGACCCCTCCATTCTCTTTGTAAACTTCAAATCTTTTTAAATTAATAAGTATGTTCTTTTTCATTTTTTTTGTTCGCATAGTTGTAGGGAATGTGTAGAAAATATATCAGTGTCGAAAAATACTTTAAGTGATCACTATCACTTAACCAAATAAAGAGACATAGATCGCATTACCTATTGAGATGCTGTATTAACTGCGCCTGTTCAACACCCTTTAGCGCTGATATTTGGTTTGCAAGATCTTGTACATCCGTACTTTTACCTATAATGACTGTGTTTTCGAGGCATAACTCGTGCTGTAAATGGACGTGTGTCGTACATTGGACCTGAGTGTGGCTGTTATGCTGGAGGTGATTTATTTTCTCACTGAGCCCCCTCTGGTGGTGGTTATACACGATGCTCAGTACACCAACGACATTTCGGTTTGATGTTCGCCAGTCGTCATTTGTTCGATTTTCGCGGAAGAGATCGCGAAAATACTCAGATCGTGAACGATATTGGCGATCAGCTAGGGTGTCCATCATTTCTTGATAAAGTTGCTTGGGAAAAGACAGTGAAAATCGGACAATTTCTTTATTCAAATTGCTCATGCGATGTAGATCACTTTTATAGTTTGTGTGATTTGTATCACTCACATTAACACGAAAATGATGATAGTGTTAACTGCACTTACCGATTGAAAATTAAAAAGTGTGATGTCGACGAAAAAGTATTTCCTACATATCTTTGCGGTAATTAGTTGCGTCTTTTTCTCAGCCCAACTTTATGCAGAAAATAATAAGCAATGGATTTTGGGGCTTAGCGAAGAACCAGAAATGGGACTGGATCCCGTTATGGGGTGGGGAAGATATGGAGATCCCCTGATTCAGTCAACGTTACTAAAACGAGGCGAGGACTTGGCACTCCAACCTGATTTAGCCCGCCATGTTGCGGTTTCTGATGATCGTCATGAATGGACAGTCGATTTAAGAGAGGATGCTCGTTTTGGTGATGGCACCCCAGTGACCTCTAAAGATGTTGCCTTTACTTACAGCCTGCTGAAAAAGGGCTTATCGCTACATGATGCCAGTATGATAAGTGAAATAATTATCGAAGATGAATACATGATACGTTTTCGTCTGGCTTCACCTGATCTGGGATTTGCCGATTTACTGGCTTCTGTTGGTATCGTGCCTAAACAAGTATACGGGCCTAACTATGGACAGAAGCCACTAGGCAGTGGGCCGTTTCGATTTGTACGTTGGGATAAAGGCCAGCAGATAGTCTTAGAACAAAATCCGTATTATTACGGCGAGATGCCTGCGGTTGAGCGGCTGATCATTGTCTTTGCCAGTGAAGATAGTCTTATTTCTATGGTGCGCCGCGGCCAAATTCATTTAGCTTCAATTCCGCAAAGATATGCGCGCCTTGTCCCCGATAATTATCAACTTGTGACTGTTGAGACGAATGACAACCGTGGCATCGTCTGGCCTTTTAATGCGCCTTCGGTTAACCATCGAGGAAACAGTGTGACTTCAGATGCCGCTATTCGTCGTGCCGTAGATCAGGTTATTGATCGTGAATTGCTGGTTGAAAGTGTTCTGCAAGGATATGGTCGACCGGCATTTTCCCTTGCTGATGGTCTGCCGTGGGGACCTGCCGCTCAGCACCGTGAAGTCGCTGATGTGAGTGAAATATCCCAAGCACTAGAACAGGCTGGCTGGCTGTTGGATAAGCAGCGTAACATTAGAGTAAAGCAAGGTACGATAGCCAACTTTACTCTCTATTACCCTGCTGGAGACAGTATTCGCGAGCAGCTTTCGCTTGCCGTTGCAGCCATGGTTGAGCCGCTGGGCATTAAGGTAGTTGTACGCGGAGCAAGCTGGACACAAATAGGGCATGTGATGGCGACCAGTCCTGTTCTCATGGGTTTTGGTAGCCATGCAATTAATGAAATGTTCTTGGTATATGGCAGTGAGCATGCAGGAGAAGGCTGGTACAACTCCGGTTTCTATGGCAGTGAAGTTGTTGATGTATCGCTGAACGCAATCAAGCAAACAACTAATTACCAGCAGGCCCAGCCATACTGGGATAGGGTTTACAAACAGTTAGATGAAGATCTCCCATGGAGTTGGTTGGTCAATATTGACCACCTATATGCGGTCAATGAGTGCCTTGATATCGGCTCCCCGCTCCCTGAACCCCACCAGCATGGCTGGCCAATCACCCGTACCATAGAGCAATGGCAATGGAGCTGCCACTGATGAGTCATAAACATCATAGCGTGACTATTGGAGGACGTCTTTTATTGTTGACTATCATGGTATTGGCCATGACGTTCAGTTTGCTGGCTGTTTCTCCCATTGATCCAGTGCTTTACTACACCAGTGACAATTTGTTTGCGATGAGTGCTGATCATACTGCGCAGTTTTCCGCGCAGTTAGGGTTGGATCAATCCCTAACAACACGATTTGGTAGTTGGTTCTGGCACTTGCTGCAAGGAGATCTTGGTTTTTCGATTTCACAGCAGCAGCCTGTCGTCGATGTGTTACAACAAAGAGTCCCGCTAACCTTCCGACTGATGGTTATGGGTTGGGTCGGCTCTCTGATATGCGGTTATTGCTCCGGCATTGTTGCCGCATTCTTTCGAGGTAGGACTGTTGACCGATTAATTTGTGGGTTGTGCTGGGTCTCAGCCTCTGCACCGGCATTTTGGATTGCTCTGCTCGCGCTAAGTTTGTTTGGGGTTTCACTGCAATGGGCACCTGTTTGTTGTGGGGCGCCTATTGGTACTTCTCCTGATTCTATCAGTTGGATTGAACAGATGCCTTACTTGGTGCTGCCTACGATTGTTTTATCGCTAACAGGCATGGGGCACATCACGATGCACACCCGAGAAAAAGCCGTTCAGGTGCTTGCGAGCGAACATGTGGTGTATGCTCGGATGCATGGTAAAAAAGGGTGGGCCATATATCGTCAACATCTGCTTCGAAATACCCTGACTCCAGCTATTGTTTTGCAGTTTGCCGGGTTATCTGAATTGCTCGGAGGCTCTGCTTTGATTGAGACTGTGTTTAATTTCCCCGGTATTGGAATGACAATGGTTGTTGCCGGGTTAAATGGCGATATAGCCCTCTTGATGGCAGTAACCATGCTGTCGATGATATTGGTATTTGCTGGTAATGGGGTTGCCCGCTTTATAAGTGTCAGACTACTTCCTGAGGGGAGGGCGCATGTCTGATTCCAAAGAAAAAAGCATCCATTGCTTACAAAAGAATATAGCGACTCTCAGCGCCGTTTTTGTCGGCATCTTATTTTATTGCGCAGTACTGCCCGTACAGAGCCAAGCGGTAGATCTACATCAGGTGTTAATGCCACCATCGGCTGATAATTGGTTTGGCACCGATGTCATGGGGCGCGATATGTGGGGGCGTACCGTCAAAGGGCTGTTGCTCAGTATACAGATCGGTGGCGGTTCAGCCTTGCTGAGTGGCTTTATCGCGTTGTTTCTGACAATTATCGCAGGGCTTAATCAACGCTGCGAGTGGGGGGTGTCTTTGATAATCGATATGTTTATGGCTATTCCGCATTTACTATTGCTAATCATTATGACATTGGCGTTGGGGGGAGGAATGAACGGCGTCATTTGGGCTGTTGCTCTGACCCACTGGCCAAAACTTACCCGTTTGTTGGTTGAAGAGCAGCGTGGTTTGTTAAAGTGCCAATTTGTTCAGTTAGCAGGACAGTTTGGTCGGCCCAAATGGTTTATCTTGTGGCACCATGTGTTGCCATTCTTTTTACCCCATTGCCTCATTGGCATCTTGCTGATGATCCCACATGCGTTGATTCATGTGTCGGGGCTAACATTCCTTGGTTTTGGCTTAGAGCCAACCACACCTTCCATCGGTATTCTGCTCTCTGAAGCGAGTCGTTATATGTTATCGGGTAATTGGTGGCTGGCAGTATTTCCAGGCTTGGTTTTGTTAGTTGTATTGCTACTGCTTTCCGTTATAGGGCAAGCATGTGTTCGACTTTCTCAAATTAAGGGCTACTAATGCTGTTAGTTAATCAATTAGCGATCCACTGTGGTGAAAATGGCTTACTCGATAACGTCACATTCACAGTTAATAGTGGTGAAAAAGTCGGGGTAGTAGGCGCGAGTGGCAGTGGAAAAACTATTCTTGCCCATGCATTGCTGGGCTATTGCCCTGAGGGCTTTGAGAGAAGGGGCGCTATTGACTGTGATGGAGATATTGCGCTGATCCCTCAATCTGCGGCCTGCCTTAATCCGACGTCACGCATTTATCGACAGTTAGCCGAGCTTTCTTCTAGTAAAGATGAATATAAAAAGGTCATCAAGCACTGCCAATTGGATGAGGTGTTGCTGAATAAATACCCTGGTGAATTATCGGGTGGGATGACAAAACGTGCGCTCATAGCAATGGGGTTAGTGCAGGGAAAAGAGATCATTGTTGCCGATGAGCCGACTTCAGGCCTGGATCATACGCGAAGTGAACAACTGTTAGCGCTATTGACCTCATCCACGGCAAACCGACAATCAATGATTATTATCAGTCACGATATTGTTGCTCTAACCAAGCATGTAGATCGCTTATTGGTATTTAGAGATGGTTTGTTGGTTGATGATGTCACGATTGAACCTGGTTGGAATAAGGTATGTCATCCCTATACACAGGCCCTTTGGCAAGCGGCACCAGAGCATTGGCACAATAGAAATGAGGGACACTATGCTAAGTCTGCGTAATGGTGCATTTGAATATGGTCCCCAGCGACTATCTTTTCCAGATGTCAGTATCCAACTGGGTGAGCGTGTAGGTTTATATGGGCCAAGTGGTTGTGGTAAATCGACGTTAGCTCAGGTGTTAGCTGGATTACTTGCGCAATCTCAGGGAGTGTTATATCAGCCATTGAAGCGCGCAGGTACTGGTTCGCCGGTTCAGTGGATCAGTCAGTCACCAGAGTTCGCATTTAACCCCCGTTGGCGCATTTCTCGGTCTTTGGCCGAAAGCTACTCAGTACCAGGATCTGTATTGGCTCGTTATCGGGTGAAACCGCAATGGTTAGAGCGATTACCCAAGCAGCTTTCGGGCGGTGAATTACAAAGGTTGAATATCGTCAGGGCATTGGCCCCTTCGACGGAGTTTTTGATCTGTGATGAAATTACGGCACAGCTCGATACGATTACTCAGCAAGAGATATGGCAGGTGTTACAGGAAGATCTGGAGGCGAGAAATATAGGCGCCCTAGTCATTTCTCACAGTTATTCTCTGCTAAAAAATGTCTGTAATAGGGTAGTCGAATGGCCGAGTGGTACCTCAGAGTAGGTTGAGTCTGCCGTTATTCTTCGGCCTGTGTTTGCATTGTTCCGTTTGTCATCTCTTTCGCTAGGGGTGGAGCTCACCTATATTTAATACCCTTGGAATAGATGACTATTTCGAGGGTATTCTATTTATGTAGGTTGGTATAAGTGCTACATAAATTAAGATTGGCGAAGCACCTCTTGGGCTTTTTCGCAATCAGCGAGTTGTCTGGCCCCCATGAATTCGCAGCTCAGGGCAGCCACGTGGTTAGCGGTATCTATCGCTTGCTCAAAAGGTTGTCCTTTGGCGACTTGCATTGCCAATATGCCGATGAAAATGTCCCCTGCGCCTGTCGTGTCTGCCACCTCGACCTTATGGCCAGCTAGACTGTCAAAGCTCCCTTCATGTAGCCATGCACAGCCGCGTTGGCTTAGTGTTACCACAGCAGATCCACCGACACGCTTAATGGCTTTGTTTAGGGCTCTTTTATGTTGTATGTCCGAGGTCATTGCCAGTAGAGATGGGTGGTTAAAGACACAGCAATCGGCAAGTTCGAGAAGTTCAATCAATGTGTTGTCAAAGTAGCTGACCCGTAAGAAAGTAGGGATACCTTTTTGTCTTGCAAGCTCAAACAGCACTTTTGCACCTTCTGGCCATGTCAAGTCGGCTACGATAGCGGCAGTATTTGACAAATCCATGTTAAAAAGTGATGACGTGTCTTTTGGCATTGTAGGGTCATTGTAGACATAAATTTTCGATGAATGCTGTTCGTCGAGAATGATGGTAGCAATTGATGACTGGACTTGCTCATATCGCAGGCAGTGTTCAATGTTTACACCATGAGCAAGGAGCTCATCAGATATTTGTTGGCCAACCATATCGATACCCATACGACCGATGAAGTCGACATGCTCCCCTGAATTTGCAATGGCAACAGCTGCAGTGGCGGCTACACCTCCGCCACTGACGGAGAACCCCTCAGCGTAAGACTTTGCGGCTTGTAATTGCGATGTGTTGACCGAAAAGGTTTGGTCCCAAGTGGCGTTTCCGATGCAAATAACTGTTTTCAAATTAATCTTCTTCTAATAGTTGTTTGGTAACCAAATTATTGAATATTGTAACGGATTAGCATTTTAAGTGGTATTGAAAGTCACTCGGTGGAGAAGCGGGCCACCGAAGTGGCCCTAACCAGTACACCAGAAGGTGCTATGCGCCTGGTATGTGCGCGGGGCTCATTGAATCGTTAGGTTTGCACTAACGACAGAATTGGTTGATGAGTTTTATCGCAGCACAGGCTGCACCGAAACCATTGTCAATGTTAACTGTGGTTAATCCGGCGGCACAGCTACCAAGGCAAGAGTTTAGAGCAAGGTGACCTCCTTCGCTAACGCCATAGCCGACTGAGGTCGGTACTGCGATAATAGGGTTAGAGATCATGCCAGATAATACGGTAGGTAAAGCGGCTTCCATCCCTGCAACGGCAATAATGATATTGGCTTTTTTAATGTCTTCTAATCGATTGGTTAGGCGCCATAGTGCAGCTACACCAATATCTTCATAGCGTTCGCAGTGTATGCCGTGATATTGCAAGGTAACAGCCACTTCGTTACAGACTGCAGCGTCAGATGCTCCGCCCGAAACAATGGCGACCGTTGCTATTGGGTTAGGTGCTTCCAGATCTCCTAGAACCGCTGTCCGTCCGAGAGGATCAAACATTAACTGCTCTTGATTAGCCGGCTCTAGTTGTGCACATTTTTCTTGGCTAAGTCTGGTGAGTAACAATCGGCGTTGTTGTTCGTTGGCCATCTTGATGATGGTATTGATTTGTTCGGCTGTTTTACCTTCACAAAAAACAGCTTCTTCAATGCCACAACGAGCACGGCGTTCAAAATCCATAGTAATATTGCTCATTACGCGACCCTCACGAATGCACTGCCGCGTTTGTATGGTGCGACATCTACCGGTAATGTCAAACCGACTTCGTTAGCCATTGATTGTGTATCTGCAATGATATTATCGATCAACGTTTTGTGGAGTGTGCTGAGTTTCTCTTCGTCGATTTGCAACACCAGTCGTTGGGCGAGCAGTCTACAGCGGATATTTTCGGCATCGATTTGTTGGCGTAGGCTAGTCTCAACCCGATTGATCAGGTCAAGTTGCTCAGGCTGGATAAATACTCCCGTTTCGACGCGGCTTGCTAGGCAAGGTGAGGCCGGTAAGAAAGCGATATCAGTCAATTTAAAATGCTGAGCAATTTGGCGAATGGTCGCTTTATCTATATCGGCTTCAACGAATGGATGGCGGATAGCCTTTTCTTTCGCGGCAATAAGTCCCGGCCTGTAATCGCTCAGATCGTCCAAGTTTGTGCCGGAGACTACTTGGCCAAAATCGATAGCTGTTAGGGTTGAATAGAGCGCTGACTTACAATGGTAACAACGGTTAACAGGGTTATTTCGGTAAGCGGTATCCTGCATCTCACCAGCTTGAACTAACTCCAATTGCCATCCCTGCTCCTTGGCGTATTTTTGGATGCGACGTGTATCTGCACTCGGTACAGCAGAGGAGGTCGCATGTACCATTTTGGCCCTGTTACCCAACGTTTTATGGGCCACATAGGCAAGGGTCATGCTATCAACGCCGCCACTTACCGCGACGGTTACTTTGCCGATTTGTTGTAATACGTACTGCAACGCTTTTAATTTTGTAGAAATACTCATAGTTGGTACTCCTCAGCATGTTGTTCAATCGCATGTTTTAGCTGTTGTTTTTTTTGATAGCTGTTGGCCACCTCATTGAGGTGATCCGCTTCTAGCTTACTTGTTTGACTACCGTCTGGTCGCTGGACGGTTTTTACGTTGAACTCTTTTCCATCATGGGTAATTTGATGATGAAGGCGAGGTAAGCTGACACGGTCACAAAGCCAGTGTCTTACACCGAGAGTGGATGTTTGGTTTAGAATCGCTTCGACAACCTCATTAAGATGATGGGGCTGGCATAGCAAGGTGAGTGTGCTTATTAGTCGGTGTTTTTTGCCATGGGCCACTGTTTCGGTAATTTCCAACACACCAGATTGCTGACGTAGCGACTCTCTGGCATTAGCAAGCATTTCGCCTGTCATGTCATCGATATCACACTGAACAATGGCGATTTGCTCTTTCATCTTAGGTTTAGATGGCTTAATCAAACTCGCTCTGATGACGTTGGCGCGTTGGGAGAGCTTTCTGGTGCCGAAACCATAGCCCGCCATTTGAAATTGCCCTGTAGCCACTGACTGTTCTGGTGATAGCCAGGCTAAGATGGCTGCGCCTGTTGGTGTGATACGTTCACCACCTTCACCATCATCAATAAAGTTGAACCCTTTTAGCAGGTTAAGTGTTGCTGGTGCCGGAACGGGAATGATGCCATGTGCACATTTAACAGTGCCCCCCCCCCAAGGTAATGAAGACATTGACCAGCTGGCAGCATGACTATGATGGATGAGCCAGGCTGCTGAAATGATATCAACGATACAGTCCCAAGCGCCTACCTCATGAAACTGAACATGTTCAATGTCCATGTTATGTACTTTTGCTTCTGCTGCCGCCAATAAACTAAAGATACCGACAGCCGTATTTTTTACTTCAGTTTCAAGTTGGCTGTTCAACAAATAACGATGAATGTGCTGCCAGTCATGATGGTGGTGATGTTCCTGACTGTGTTCGTGTTCATGATGTTCATGGTCGTGATGATGATGGTGATGGTTGTTATCGTGATGACCATGGCTATGTTGGTGCTCATGTTTATGATGAACATGGTCGTGATGGTCGTGATGGTCGTGATGGTCGTGTGAGCTTTTTATTAGGTCTACACTAAAGCGTTTACCATTTAGCCCCATATCTTCGCCATGGCTAAGTGTAACGGCCACTTGCTCTTCAAGCTGTAGTGAATTGAGCATGTCGAGAAGAGGTTGCTCTAAATGCGGATGCGCATCTAACATTGCTGCAGAAAACATATCTCCAGCAATTCCGCCAATTATATCAAGATGAATATGCATTTTTGCCCCACGCGTTGTCATCTGGATGGAAAAAAGGCCACCGCCGAAACGGAGGCAAACTCAGGAAATATTGGTTTTCGTTATAGTTCTTCTTTGCTGCCCAAATGCATTGCCGCACGGGTGAATGCCTGTGGCAGTGCAAGGATATTCGGGTTGGTGCCGGTGTAACGCACCGCATCAGCCAACGCATCTTCAAACGTTGCTCGGGTTTTCATGCCCATTTGGCGTGCTAAACCTGGCTCTTGAGCACCTACGATGTACACCGCTTTGGTGTTCATTTCTGCAATATGGCCACAAGATGTCATGGAGAAACCATGGAATGGGTGGTAACCGTAATTGAAGCGATATTGCTTGATCATCTCCTCGTCACGGGCGATATATTCAATATGCTTATTGATATCGACAAGCGTATTACAGTAATCCGTCTGGAACAGTTCGAATAACTTACGGTACGAAGGGAATTCCTCATCGTGGAAATACCCGTTACACAGCGAAGAGCAAATCACAACGCAATTATCAGACATTACTCGCTTATGGCGGATAATTTGGGCACCAATTGCTTGCATCATTAGAACAGGGTTAGTGCCATGGCCGTTTCCGTAGTGGAAATTCTGCGGCATGCCAAAGACCATGATGTCGTATTTCTTTTCGGCCCAGTTGGCATAGGTACGCTTGTCGGCATCGGCGAAACAAAATGGTTGAATATCTTCACAGCCACCGGTGTACACCGAGATCTGTTGGGAGAAAGTATTGAGTACCGCATCACAGGTAAAGAACTTTTTACCCATACGCAGTTCCATGTGCTTACCGATCTGATCAAACTTCTGGCGCATCAAGCTTTTGCTTGATACTGGCGTGAAGTCGTCGCGGTGCATAACACGTGGAATGTGGTGTGATGCTATACATTCCCAGTTAGTGATACCAGTCGCACAGTGTTTATAGCCGCCTGAATAACCTCCATAAGGATTCCCGAGGGTATGACCAATCATGACCGCGAGATCAGCTTCGAACACGGTTTTGTTCATGACAACTTTATCACCATGCTCATTTCGACCAAGGTCAACAAGATTATCCCAATCTTCGCTGTCGTGATTGACTACCTGACCTTCCCAATAAAAGGCATTGAATACCTCATCTCCCAATATTTCACGCAGCTCTTTTTCAGTATTCTTGCGATGCAAGCCATTACTGCAGATCAAGGAAATATCTTTCTTCTCAACCCCGGCCTTACGGCACTCTTCCAAAATGATAGGAATTGAAACTCGGCGATGAGCGGTGTCATGGCAACCACCTTTAACACGGTCTGGGAATACAATGGCTACCTTTGAGCCTTGCTTGACCTGCTCGCTGATTGGCGGCATACCAATTGGGTTTAGGATTGAATCACGTGTAGCTGAAATCGGGTCAACCAGTGCTTCTGGATCTTTAACGGTCTCACCCGGAATAAATACATCTGCAGAGTCTGGCAGTTGCGCGGCCATAAAACCTGAGCCGTATTCAAATTGAATTGTTTTCATATTTTCCTCAGTATTAATTATTATGTTTAACTCAGTGGATTAATTGGCCTGACCGCTGCTACCAAAGACTTGCATAATTCGAGCTGCATGCTGTTTTGTCGCTTCAATAGCGTAAAGAATAGTGTCGTGATAATAAGCTTCATCTTTTGCATTTAGCATGGCCTGAACCTGCTTACCGACATCATGAGACATGTTAGTGAAGTAGTTAATCTTGCAAACGCCGCATGCAATGGCATCTCGATAGACGCTGTCGTCCAAGCCAGATCCACCGTGCATGACAAGAGGTACATCAATGGATTTGTTAATCTCGCGAAGGCGGTCGAAGTCAAGCTTTGGCTCACCGTGGTAAAGACCATGCGCGGTACCAAATGCTACGGCAAGGGCATCGAGATCCGTTGCGCCATCCGCAAATGCTTTGGCTTCTTCTGGCTTGGTGAGTTGATCTTCTGTTTGTTCTTGCACAACCTGAACTTCTTCTTCATCACCAGTTTCTGTATTGCCGACTTTTCCTATTTCAGCTTCAACAGAAGCGCCATAGTATTTAGCAAACCGAATAACGTCTTGAGTATTTTTTAGGTTTTCTTCAAATGATAAGGCAGAGCCGTCATACATGATTGATGAGAAACCAAGGCGGAGTGCACGAATACACGTTTCAACATCTTTACCATGGTCAAGGTGCAGTACGACAGGTATTGAAGCTTCTTGTGCCATTTTTACCATAGTTGGAGCGATCAATTCAGGTGGAGTCAATCGAAATTGACCTTGGCCTAAATTAATAATAATGGGCGACTTCTCTTCTTCCGCTGCCGCAATTAAGCCCCGTAGAAGATTGAAATCAACAGCATTAAAACTGCCAACGGCATATTTATTTTCTTTCGCGTGAGCGAGAACTTCTTTTAATGTGACAAGAGCCATAAATAATTTCCTGTTTTAATGCGATTTAATAAAATTAATGACTTGCTCGTAATCTGGAATACCGGCTCGGCCCCCAGGTTTAGTACATTTCAATGCCGCAACGGCATTTGCGAAATTAACGGCATTCTCGCCTTTAAGTTTATTGGCAATGGCAAAGGCCAGAGCACCGTGGAATACATCACCAGCACCCGTGGTATCGACGACATTGACTTGATAGCCAGAGACATGTTTTACAATACTGTCTTCGACCCAATAACAGCCGTACTCACCGTTGGTGACATAGACGGTACCTTGGGTATTTTGCTGCGCTACGAGCAACGCTTTTTCGATGTCCGTTTCCCCAGTCATCTGACACAGTGCAGGGTAGGAGAAAGCCACATCAGTTCCTAGATTGACTAACTTCGCCATGGTCTCGCCACCTAAATCAGCATCAATGACCGATGGGATCCCTTTGCTATTGGCTAGGGTTAGTAGTTTTTCTGCTCCTTCACTCCAGGTACAGTCACATAAAATACAGTCGACATTCTCAAGTAATGATTCGGTAATCCAGTCACTGTTTATCGGTAAATTAGGATCCCTATGAACGGTGATTTGACGTTCTCCGGCAGGATCAACATGTACGACAGCATTGCTTGAACTAGTGTCATCAAAATGTTGGAGTAGGGATGTATCGACCCCCCATTTATTAAGGTCTTCTTTTATTAAATGTCCAACATTGTCATTACCTAAGCGTGCTAACAATGAGACATTAGCCCCAAGTGTTGCTATTGCCACGGCAGCTGTTGCTGCCACTCCACCACCAATTTCATGGTAAGAAGTTGAAAAGTACTTTGTTGCCTCTGAGGGGATTTCATTCACATTAAATATGCGATCCCAAGTGGCATTACCAATACACAATATATTCAAAACGAGCTCCTCAAAAATTAAAAAGCTGGAAGCCAGAGAAACCCAAACCAGTGACTCTATTGTCGTCCTAAACTCATTGTTTGATCAATACCTCACTTTTCAGAATGGTGATCGACATCTCTTTAAATAAATATAAGTTATTTAAATCATGCGCTTATATATTTTCACGTGATGCGGAAGATCACAAAATCGAAGTGATACAGATCACGCTTGTAATTAACGTGATCTGTGTCGATAAAATGGGTGTCGCAAATGGTTAAATTAGAAAAAAACGGAAGCCAGAAAATAGAGTTCATTTTGAATGAACCATTAAAACCAATAAATAGTTAATTCCAATAACGTGATAAGGATATATTATGAAGAGGTCTGTAACTGTTCTTGCTGCTGCCCTAACGATGGCACTCACATCTACATCAGCATTTGCTAAGAACACACATTTGACCATTGCCAACACAACGCAAGAAAATACTCCGATGTCTCAAACAATGATTGCGTTTCAGGAAAGGGCACAAGAATTGTCTGATGGCGCGATTACTATTCAAACGAGCTTTGGTGGTGCGTTAGGTAATGATACCCAGTTATTGCAGAAAGCTCAGATTGGTAGCCAAGTTCATGCCGCACAAACGTCAGGTGCGAATTTGGGTACTGTAGTGGATGCTTTCAAGGCCTTTGATGTGCCATTTTTATTAAATGGCCCCGAGCAGAGTATTGAGCTGCTATATCAAGATGGTCGGCTTTCTGGCGAAGTTGCTGATCAATTACAAGTATTTCTAGGTGAGAAGAACCTTCGTTTGCTTTATGCAACACCATTTGAATTTCGCGGCGTGCTAACCAACGGCAAAGAAGTTCGAACTATGGATGATGTAAACGGTATGAAATTCCGCGTCACGCCAAACCCGGTCGAGCGCGGTATCGTCGAAAGCTGGGGTGCGGCAGGCACCACAATGGGTATTTCTGAGGTATACACATCTCTACAAACAGGCATTGTTGATGGCCTAGCTATACCACCAGTCACAGCTCAAGCGTTTGCCTTGAATGAGGTCGCGAAGGTATTCAATAACCTTAACTTCCAGGCTCATCCTACCTTTGTTGTAATTAACAAACGTTTCTGGGACCGTCTACCAGAAGAGCAACAGGAAATGCTGCAGCAGGCTGCCGACGAAGCAGTAATGAAAACGAAGCAGCTACACTATGATGCAATCGATTTGGCCTTTACTTCGTTTGCAGACAATGGTGCAACAGTTATTCAACCGACCGATGAGGAATTAAACTCGTTCCGTCGCGCAGCGATGGAAGCTGCAGAGCCTCTAGCGACACGTGGTATGAGCGAAGATGAGCTTAAGTTTATTAAGTTGATTAAAACCGCTGCAGCACAGTAATTCTGCAAAAACATCACCTGCACGTCAGTGCAGGTGATTATTGGTAGAGGTAGTTATGTTACTGACCATCATAAAAAAAGTTGACCAACATTTTGAAGAATTTTTTTGTTCAATCATGCTTGGTTATATTGCCATCTCTTTAAATATTGAAGTAATTAATCGATACGTCTTCATGTCGCCATCAGCATTCACTGATGAAATAGCAAGAATGCTGATGTTATTTATTGTCTTCCTTGGTGTGCCTTGGGCGGTAAAATGTAATAGGCATATTATTATTGATTTGTGGCCAAAAGATATATCACCTGTGAAAAAACTCTCTTTGGATATTATTTCCAATGTTATGTTTTTGATTTTTTCTTATTTGTTTACCCAAGCAGCATTGGAGGCTGTTGAATTTCATAAGATGCTTGGTACGAAAACAGAAGCATTAGGGTTTGAATATTGGATTCAACTTTCAATGTTACCATTTGCTTTCGGTCTAACATGTATTCGTATTATCCAAAATATCATTGCCTCCGTAATGGACTATAGACAAACTGGAAATACAGAACTAACCCTTCATGAGGAGGTGTAAGCGATGACCACTTTACCGGTATTAATGCTAATCTTTGGCTTTATCACTATGGTAATAGTCAGAGTGCCCGTTGCAATAGCAATTGGTATTGTTTTAATTATTTATAACAAATTGCTCGGGCTCGAAATATTCGAGATGGCGTTAGATACTTTTCAGTCAATAGACAGTTTTCCGTTACTCGCAATCCCAATGTTTGTATTGGCAGGAACCATTATGGCGACTGGCGGGGTCGCACAACGTATTTTGGATTTGTCTGAAGAGTTTTTTGGTCACATGTATGGTGGTCTTGCCATTGTAACCATTATGACAAGCGTGATCTTTGGCGGGCTTTCAGGATCAGCGCCGGCAACCGTTGCTGCCGTGGGAAGTATTACAATCCCAGCTATGATAAAGCAAGGTTATAACCCTGGCTTTGCAGCAGGGGTTGCGGCGTGCTCTGGTGTTATAGCCATTATTATTCCGCCAAGTAATCCGATGATCATATATTCACTTACCCAGTATGCAACCTCGGTTTCTAATATGTTTCTAGCTGGCATTATTCCAGGCTTCTTATTAGCTGTTGGAATGGCCGTACCAGCGTGGTGGATCTCAAAGCTTAATGGCTGGGGGGGACACCGTGAAAAAGGGACTTTCGAAACTCGCGTGGCGGCATTTAAACACGCTCGTTGGGCTATTTTGACTCCAGTTATTATTCTTGGTGGTATTTATTCTGGTATATTTACGCCAACAGAGTCAGCTGCAGTTGCTTGCTTTTATTCGTATGTTATTGGTGTCTTTGTCCATAAAGATCTGAAAATAAAAGACACATTTAAGGTATTATCAACTGCTGCCATGATTACCGTGGTCGCTATGTTCCTGATGACCTTTGCAACCGCTTTCGGCAAAGTACTCACTTCTCAGGATGTCCCCGCAATTATTGCTGGAATGATGTCAGATAACGTCACTACGATGCTGATGACATTACTGATGATTAACCTTTTCCTCTTATTTGTCGGTTGTTTTATGGATACATTGGCTGCGATCATAATTTTGACGCCACTGTTATATCCATTGCTACAACAATTCGGAATGGGGGTTTATCAGTTCGGTATTATGATGATTATTAACTTGGGTATTGGTTTTGTAACACCACCTTTTGGTGGTAATTTATTTATCGCCAATCAACTAAGTAATACCTCTGTACCTCAAGTTTTTAAGGGAGCACTTCCCTTAGTTCTGGGCATGATTGTGTCGTTGTTACTCATTACATTCGTTCCTTTCTTCTCGACAATGTGGCTGTAATCATTATGAGTACTTTTTCCATATTAGGTAAACCTCGGCATTATGCATGGGGTGGTGAGGATTATATTCCATCTCTCATTGGTGTGGACAATAAGAGCTCCAAACCTTTTGCTGAGTGGTGGTTAGGCGCACATCCTGATGATTCATCTTTGATCGAGATTAATGGTGAGCAGCGGCAACTACTCGATTGGCTTAAATCCAATCAGCAGGCCCAGGCAGAAGAAGAGCGACAAGGGGAATTCCCACTTCCTTTTTTGATGAAAATTCTCGATGTGAATCAGATGTTGGCGATACAGGTTCATCCGACCAAAGTTCAAGCTGAAGAAGGGTTTAACAGGCAGGATCAACTTGGTATTGAGCGGACAGCGCCTGAGCGGACTTACCGAGATCGCAATGATAAGCCAGAAATGATGGTTGCGTTGACACCTTGTTGGTTAGCTCATGGCTTTACGGCAAGAGAGACGATATTACGCCGCTTCACATCGTACGCTTCTTTTGGTCAATTATGCAACCAAGTGCGCTTGTTTGGGATTCAGTCGGCTTTTGAATTATTGATGCGATTGCCACAGGCCGAAATCAATATTCTACTCGCTGAAATAATTGAAACTCATCAAGACCATTATTTATGTGGTCAAATTAGCCAACTGGAGCCTGAGTATTGGGTCTGCCGTGCGGTTCTCGAGCATCGTAGTGGTTACGATCGTGGCTTAGTTGCCATGTTCATGATGAATATTGTTCATGTACCTGTGGGGGTAGGGATCTACCAAAGTGCAGGGGTCCCTCATGCTTACCTCGCTGGGCAGAATATAGAGATCATGTCGAATTCTGACAATGTGGTACGTATCGGGCCTACGAAATTACACGTCGATCTTGATGAAGTACACCGTTTGATTGAGTACTGTGAGGTCGAACCGCAACTATTAACACCAACAGTAATTGCAGGTGAAGTAAATATTCGATGCTATCAACATGGTGGCACCGAGGCATTTAATTTAAACCAATTGACATTTGATGATGAAAATGCGGAAGTTGAATATCAATTATCTTATTTAAGTATGGTTTTTGTTGCTCAGGGGCAGTTATCAGTTTCGTATGAAGGTGATTATAAAAAATACTGTCAGGGTGAGACATTTATCATACCTGCCAATACCAAAGTTTTATTAAGATCTACAGGTTGTGTAGGGTATATTGCAAGTTATGGGAAGAAAAATGCTAACGATTAATACTGAATATCTTAACCAAGCAGTTAAAAGTCATGAATACATTCAATTAGCTCCTTATGCGAAGTTGGCCCATCATCAATTAATGACAGGAGAAGGTGTAGGCAGTGACTTCCATGGTTGGATTCGTCTTCCAGAAACTATTGACTTGGAAGAGGTTGCTGATATCAAACAGCGAGCGGAAGCTATTCAGCAACAATTTGATGCGTTTGTTTGTATCGGGATCGGTGGCTCATATCTGGGTCATAAAGCGATTATGGAAGCGCTTCAACCGGCCGTTGAGAATGATCAAAAAACTGAAATTTTATTTACTGCCCATAACTTAAGCGCTCGTTACCTTGACGAAGTCATGCAATATTTAGCGGGCAAAAATTACTGTATCAATGTAATTGCAAAAGAAGGAATGGCGCTTGAAACCGCAGTGACGTTCAGAATTTTGCGCGCAGAACTTGAGCGCCGTTTTGGCAAAGAGGGTGCAAAGAAACGAATTATTGTCACAACTGATAAATTCCGTGGTCCATTGAAAGACATCGTTGCTGAGCAAGGTTACCCAATGTATCACCTACCGCATGAAGTAGGGGGACGTTTTTCTGTATTCACTCCTGTGGGTTTGTTACCTCTGGCTGTTGCCGGTATTGAGATTGATGCCTTACTTGCTGGTGCTAAACAGATGATGACGGTTTGCGAATCTGATGAGGTAGAAGCCAACCCTGCACTGAAGTACGCCATTACCCGTAATATCATGGTCCAGAAAGGTAAAGAGATTGAGCTTTTCGTGAGTTATGAACCTTATATGGCGTATTTTTCTGAATGGCTGAAACAGCTGTTTGGTGAAAGTGATGGCAAAGATGGAAAAGGGTTATTCCCTGCGAGTGTTTTATATTCAACCGATTTGCACTCATTGGGTCAATGGGTACAAGAAGGGCGACGTAACCTTTTTGAGACGGTTCTTCATGTGACGGATAAGCCAATTGATGTGCCTGTGCCAGCACTTGAGGAAGATTTGGATAACTTAGGCTTCCTTGCTGGTTCGTCTTTGAATCATATTCAAGCTTCTATCAAGCAAGCGAGTATGGTTGCACACTCAGAAGGCGGAGTACCTAATCTAGAGATCTCTATTGCAAAGCTCGATGAATATCACTTGGGCGGCATGATGTACTTCTTCATGATGAGTGTGGCAGTTGGTGGCTACATGGCTGGTGTTAATCCGTTTGACCAAAATGGTGTAGATCAATACAAAGCGGAAATGATGAAAATTTTGAAGAGCTAATTATTCCATATTTGATATTTACCTTGAAAGGGTCGGCTAAATGCCGGCTCTTTTGGCTATTATATCAACCTACATAAATATTTGATCAGTCTTGCAGGTTAAAATAGCTGTTTTCTGCGTTAGATATTTTGTAATTAGAGCCACTAGTTACTGTAATATCTGCTTTGAGAACAACAATTTATCCAGTGAAAATACTTGATCAACTATTTATCTAGATTGGTATTAATCAGAATCTGCACTAATAAGTTGTTGTGCTGTGTATACTATCGGCTCTACGCTGGAAGGTGGGTACCCAAAACGTTTCTTAAAGACATTGCTGAAATGAAATGCGTCAGAAAAGCCAAGGTCATAGGCAATTTGCGAGACAGATTTGTTCCCTCGTTTCAGAACGCCTAAAGCAATATCGAGCTTCAGCTGTAGATAATACTCTTTAGGTGATTTACCCGTATGATTAAGAAAGAGTTTTCTTAAATGTTGTTCACTGCAACCAATAAACATCGCCATTGATTTTACTTGCCAGTTTTCAGATAGTTTGTGGTGCATTTCCTCAATGACTAACTTTACATTGTTATAGGATTTTGAGTGCTGCTCTTGGTTTACAGTTAATAACCATTCATAAAATATTTTATTGAATAATGCCGCTGCGTAATTAATGAATGTGTTTTTTTGCTTCTTTAGAGAATCAAGAAGCTCTTCGAATTGAATTTCGAAATGTCTATGATTATCGATCTGGATCACTTTTTCTTTCGGTATATTCACTAAGGATTCTTGTTCTATAAAAATTTCTATCCAATATAGTTTCCAAATAAACCCATCACACCAATAGCTATTTATTGCCTTGGGATCGAGGAAAATTAAGCAGTTACCTCGGATTTTTATTCTTTTTCCACTTTTTAATTCTATGATTCCATTGCCTTTTTCAGTGTAAACTACAACTAGCGTGTTATCAGATATTGGTAACCGCCTGTCGCGTGGCCACACATTTATATAGCTTTCATCACCAATCACATCCCAAAAAGAGCGAATGCCAACACTGCTGAAGCTCACATTTTTCGTAATAATCAATGGTTGATTCTTCATAGTTTCGTTTTCTTCATGGATTGGTTCGTTAAGTACATCTAATAATGTGTGAATTTAAATTATATTCCCAGTTGATATTTAGATGTGAATGATATTTGTGATTGCGGTCAATATTGAAGGGTGCATATTAACAAAGCATAAATTCGCAGAAAGATAGAACATTTGAAAGCGTATAAAAATAAAAAACGCTACCTACATGGAGAGTTTACACATGATAGCAATGAGCTCGTTCATATTATTTACCTTATTGGTTGCCTTGATTTCATACAAAGCAACCAAACAAGAAAATCTCAAACAATCAACTGGATATTTTCTAGCAGGACGGAGTTTGCCTTGGTTTGTTGTTGCTGGTTCACTATTTTTGACCAATATTTCGGCGGAGCAGCTGACAGGGCTGAATGGTAACGCATTTGCCAATGGTGCGAGTGTGATGGCATGGGAAACCGTCGCTGCCGTAACTATGATCATCTTGGCTGTTGTGTTCCTGCCAAGGTTTCTCAAAGGAGGGGTTGCTACTGTTCCTCAATTTTTAGAAGCGCGTTATGGTAAACGGATGCGTTCTGTGGCGTCGTTTATCTTTATCTATGCCATCGTCATCGGGTTTCTTCCTTTTGTGCTGTACGCAGGTGCTATCACACTAGGAAAACTGTTTGGTGTGGCTGACGTTCTCGGAGTTAGTGACACCGCTGCTACCTGGATAATGGTCATCGGGCTTGGCATTGTCGGTGGTATCTATGCTGTATTTGGCGGACTTAAGGCCGTTGCGGTATCAGATACGGTCAATGGTGTTGGTTTGCTTTTTGGCGGTTTTCTTGTGCCTATTTTGGCGCTCTATCAACTTGGTGATAGCAGTGTAGCTGAAGGCTTCAATATCCTAATTACAGAAGCCCCTGAAAGAATGGCAGCTGCCGGTGTGGGTGAAGGGGCTGCCATTCCTTGGCACACTCTATTCTCCGGTATTTTATTAATAAACTTGTTCTACTGGTGTACAAATCAGGCAATAGTACAGCGTGCTCTGGGGGCAAAAAACTTAGCGGAAGGCCAAAAAGGTGTGTTAGCTGCTGCGGCAATGAAAGTCGTCGGCGTTGCTATGTTGGTTCTACCAGGGATCATTGCATGGCATATGCACCAAAAAGGGATGATCACTGTACCCACTCGTGGTTTTACTGAAGCTGGTGAGGCAATCCTAGCCAAGGATATGGCGTATCCAACGTTAGTGCGTGAAGTTATGCCGTCATGGTTGACGGGGTTCTTTGGGGCAGTATTGTTCGGTGCTGTCATGAGCTCGTTCAACAGTGGTGTCAATAGCCTTTCGACACTTGTCAGCTTGGATATTTACAAGCAAATCATCAATCCTAAAGCTGATGATTTAAAAGTCGTGAGAATGGGCAAAATGTTTGGGGCTGTTACTATTGTAATCTGTGTGTGTATCGCCCCATTTATTGCCCAGGCTGACGGGCTTTACACTTTGATGAGAACCATCATGGCGGTTATCAATGTGCCAATCTTAACGGTGATTTTGGTTGGCATTGTCTCTAAGCGAACCCCGGCCTTAGCTGCCTACATCGCTTTGCCCGTTGGTATGGTGTCTTTCTATATCGCCCACTTCGTACTTAAAGGCGACTTTGGTATTGTTCAAATCCACTGGCTACACCTTGTTGGACTGAATTTCCTATGGATGGTCAGTATTATGATGACGGTTCGATACCTTAAGCCGATGTCTAAACCTTACGAACAAGTCTACACCAACCAAGTTGAAGTAAAACCGTGGAAATATGCAGTTCATGCTAGCTGGATGATTATTGGCTTGTTGGCTTTGCTCTACACCGTATTTTCTGGAATTGGCATACTCGGTGAGCAGGGAAGTGCTGGAAAAGTCATCGCGGCTTTGTCGTTAGTGGCAGTGTTGTGCTTTGTTCTTCATCGCCTGTTAAACCGCCATTCCTCGAAGCAATCCACCACCGTTGGCGTGGCCAAAGAGGTATAACCTCGGCTTGATAAAGGCAGGGTTTACCCTGCCTACTTCCTGATGCAATCATCTGCAATGTGAGAGAAAAAGATGTCGTTATTTGAAGATACTGGACTCAATCATAAATTCCTTAACCCGAAGTTACGTCAAGGGAGTTATTGTGTCGACTCCGCAGTTAGAAAGCCTAATATCGTTTTCATCACTGTCGATATGATATCGCCAGATTGTTACTTTGATACAAGACCACTTTCTAAGGTCATCAACACGCCTAATCTTGATTTGATTGCGGCTGAGGGCACGCGATTTGATCGAACGTATACCACAAGTCCTTTATGTGGCCCTGCACGAGCTGCTATGTTTACCGGTATGCATCCCCCTTATTTGACCAACGGTGAGCGTGCGCCCTGTGGTTCACAGGTCGATTTGGGTGTAGATGATGTTATATTTCAAGATTATTTGAAATCAGAAGGGTATGTACTCAAACACTCAGGGAAGTGTCATGTCGGCGTGGATAAATTTATTCGCACTTTTGGTGAAAACTTACATGCCTGGGACCGGTGGGGACCACCTGTTGTCGACGATGACAGGTATCTTGAATACCTTGACGCATTGAATGTACAACTTCCGCGTTACCGCAGGGAGCTTCGTGGACTGAGGGCAGATAAACAAACGCCAGCTAATTCTTTTGGCGGCTGGATAGAGCAATCCGATGGTACTGATTTTCCCAAAGAAGCCCATTATTCGACGTTTCTTGCTGATCTAACTGTCCGTCAGATAAAAGCTGCTAGGAGGCAGGAGCCTAATCGTCCCTTCTTTGCTCAATTGGACTTCTTTGACCCTCATCAGCCGTACTCTATCCCTAGTGGGTTTGAGTCTCGTTATGCAGAAATAAAGCGTTCAGTGCAACTACCGACAAGTTATGCTGAACTGCAGGATAAAGACACACTGCCAGATAATCCAATCTACGCGTTATACAGAAAATATTGGGGTATGTATGATGAAGAAACGGTGATTGATTATATTGCCGGCCATCTACTCCAAGTGGAAGTGATCGACTTTGCTGTTGGTCGTTTGATTGACTACCTGAAATCGGAAGGGCTGTGGGACGATTGCGCCATTGTATTTTCAGCCGATCATGGAGATATGAATGGCCGCTTGGGAATGGCTGATAAAGGCGTCTATTTTCAACCTGATATTTTTTCAATTCCACTTTATATCAAACCACCGAAGGTTTGTTTACCCGTATTGAAGACGGTAGAAACGGTTTGCTCGGCACTGGATATTGGTCCTACATTGCTGGCTTTTGCTGGTATTGAAAAACCCAGCCATATGGAAGGTGGCGATTTGAGAAAAGTTGCCAGGGGTGAAGAAAGGGAGCCACTTGTCCAAGTTTTTCAGACAGGGATGCATGTGGGGATGAATTTAGGCGCTGCTATAAGGCTAGAGTTGTTTGGGAAGGAGTGGTTTTATGGTTACAACGCATCTACCGGTTATCAAGAGTTGTATGATGTTGACGCCGATATGCAAGTAAATCAGTTCTATGAAGATGTCGGGGAAGCTATGCGATCAGAACTTGTTGCTCAAATGGCCAATGTATTGAGTTCTGATGTTCGTTGGCGGGGATATTGGGCTTCATATCGATTGCATAATATGGAATATTTATCTAACGATATCGGCGCTGACATGCAAATGCTTAAACCTGTTTAAGGGGGGCGTAATTACGTTTAAAAACTCTCGTATTCTTTTATCCCTATTAATATGACAAACTGGTAAACAGTCATTGTTAAGGGTTACTTAATAGGGATAAGAATGAAGCGTGTACTAATAACAGGGGCGACCAGTGGTATTGGCTATGAGCTTACCAAAACACTGTGTGAACAAGGGCATTTTGTTGTTGCGTCAGGGCGAAATAGTGACAAGTTGGCAGAGCTTAGTAAGCTAACTGGTTGCCACACGAGCCAAGCTGATCTGAGTGATCCGAAGCAAGCGATTGAACTTTTCGAGGTTGCGGTCGAGAAACTCGGTGGGTTGGATGTATTGGTTAACAATGCCGGAATGAATTCGCGTAAGTGCGGTATTGATGAATTTACATTAGAAGAGTTTGACCACCAGTATGCCGTGAACCTGAGAGCGCCAGCTTTGCTCAGTCGAGAGGCATTCAAAGTGATGAAGCCGACCAAGAGTGGTCAAATTATCAATATTCTCAGCACGGTTGCTAAACGCTCAAATGAAACAATGAGTGTGTATACGGCGATGAAGCAAGGGTTAGCTGGTTTTAGTGCAATCCTTATGAAAGAGGCGCAGCCACATGGTATTAAGGTAACCTCATTATTCCCTGGTGGTACCGATACCAATTTTAGAGAAGCTGACCGCCCGCAATACATGCACCCTGAAAGTGTTGCCAAGACTATTGCACTGTTGTTGGAATTACCACAAGACCTCGTTATGCATGAAATGGTATTCCGGCCACCGGTCGAAATCGAGTAATAGTGACGAAAAGGAAAGCCTCAGCAGAAATACTGGGGCTTTTTCTCTGAAATTGCATCCGTTAGGAATTCCTAGGGCGCTTAGTGATAAGCTTGCTAAATGGAAAACGAAAGGCACACCTATGGAATCGTCTAGTCAAACATCACCAAGCAGTAATAT
This sequence comes from Photobacterium sp. DNB23_23_1, assembly GCF_052873815.1. Taxonomy (NCBI): domain Bacteria; kingdom Pseudomonadati; phylum Pseudomonadota; class Gammaproteobacteria; order Vibrionales; family Vibrionaceae; genus Photobacterium; species Photobacterium sp. DNB23_23_1. The sequence goes on from NZ_JBNNXT010000042.1 coordinate 29,237, forward strand.
TCAAAACAAGACGTTGGACCCAAAAGGGCAGCGCAAGAGCCTCAGTATTTTGTTGGAGCTCGTTAAGTTCGTTCGTCCATATCGAGGACGGGTACTGGCTGCGCTGGTGGCGCTGATCTTCACAGCCTCTTTGACCCTATCTGTTGGTCATGGTGTGCGAATTTTGATTGATGAAGGCTTTTCCCAGCAGTCGACCAGCGAGCTTGCCAATGCCATTCAGTTTATTCTTGTGGTTACAGTGCTTATCTCTATTGGCACCTTCTTTCGTTTTTATTTGGTCTCTTCGGTGGGGGAGCGGGTCAGCGCAGATATTCGGCTTGCGGTGTTCAATCATGTCATCACTTTGCACCCCAGTTATTTTGAAACCAATGGCAGTGGCGAGATCATGTCTCGACTCACTACTGATACCACCTTGTTGCAAAGTATTATCGGCTCGTCTTTTTCGATGGCGATGCGCAGTACATTGATGTGTATCGGCGCGATTATCATGCTGTTTGCAACTAACGTAAAACTGACGTTGATTGTGCTGGCTTCGGTGCCGTTTGTACTTGTCCCGATCCTTATTTACGGTCGTCGTGTCAGAGCATTATCGCGCCAGAGTCAAGACTCCATGGCCGATGTAGGGAGTTATGCCGGCGAGGCGATAGAGCACATCAAGACAGTGCAAAGTTATAGCCACGAAGAGCAAGAAAGAGCCTCATTTGCGGCTGAAGTTGAAAAGGCATTCGACATCGGTCGCCAACGGGTTATGCAGCGTGCGATTTTGATCTCCGGTGTGATTGTTATCGTTTTCAGTGCGATTGCAGGCATGCTTTGGGTAGGTGGCAGTGATGTCATCCATGGTGTGATGTCGGCGGGAGATTTAGGGGCTTTTGTGTTCTATGCCATTATGGTTGCTTCATCGCTGGCTACCATTTCCGAGGTGATGGGCGAGCTTCAACGTGCGGCTGGAGCCACTGAAAGGTTGATAGAGTTACTTCATGTCGACAGCCATATTGTTGCGCCAAACCAGAGTGTGGTTTCTCCTCTGACGTTGTCTGCAGAAGTGGAGTTTGACAACGTCACATTTTGTTATCCCTCAAGGCCGGATCAGGCAGCCATCAAACAGTTGAAGCTCAAGGCTGAGGAAGGGAAGGTATTGGCCCTTGTTGGGCCGTCAGGTGCAGGTAAAACAACCTTGTTCGAATTATTGCAGCGCTTCTACGATCCGCAATCAGGCAAAGTGACGCTAGGCGGCGTGGATATTCGTCAGTTTGATCCTAGCGAGCTACGTCACCAAATGGCCTTGGTACCACAGCAACCTGCGTTATTCAGCCATAATGTCTTCCACAATATTCGCTATGGCAACCCGCAGGCAACCGATGAGCAGGTTATTGAAGCCGCCCAAAAAGCCCATGCCCATGACTTCATTATAAATTTGCCTGATGGTTACGATAGCTTCCTCGGAGAGCGGGGAGTCAGGTTATCAGGTGGACAACGACAGCGAATTGCCATTGCCAGAGCTATTTTAAAAGACCCTAAAATACTGCTTCTTGATGAGGCGACCAGCGCACTGGACAGCGAAAGCGAATACCATGTTCAGCAAGCCCTCGAAGAACTCATGCGCGGGAGAACCACCCTTATTATTGCCCATCGTCTTTCGACGATTCAGCATGCTGATCAAATTGCCGTTTTTGATCAGGGGCGACTGGCCGATATAGGTAATCACTCATCATTAATGCAAAGCAGTGAGTTATATCAGCGCTTAGTCGATCTGCAGTTTAAGCATATGAACCACTAGTGTTCAAGTTATTCGTTATTGGCATAAATTATTCTATATGGTTTTGTGTGTTCATTGATTAACAGTTTGAATTAAGAGCAAGGCTTATTCCTCGAAGTGAAAGACGCGCCATTGGCGGTGATGGTGATAGCAGCTCGTGAAGAAGATAAAGCTAACAGCACTTACCAAAAAATTGCCAGTATCTTCCAGTCCCAGCAAGTTAAGGATTTCATGCAGGAAACCTTTAATGGGACTATTGAGCCAGCGAGTTAACGATTTCTTTCCATTATACTAATGATATCCCGGCATTTTTGTCGGGATTTTTAATAATGAATTTTAAATTTTATATATATTGACTTCGTTGATTTATAATTAAATATTCTCAGAATTGAGTATTGAACTTAAGGCTGAAATTATCTCAGATTTAGTCACATCAGCATCATCTAGCCAACTACTTTTTAAAGTGACTGCTATTCAGCAGCTTTATTAAATGATTTGACCCTATATATTATGGTTGAAGAGGCTAGGTTAAATGAAATTTTTATATTATTTCAACATAATACCAATTATTTTTCTTTTAGGTCTGGGGTGGGTAACACCTTTATGGGCTTTTGTTCCACCTGATGATAATGATATAAACCTTAGGCTACAAGGATGCCGAAATGACACCAATACTGAAATATTACCAAATGGAGATTTTCTGCCAAATGCCGACGATAATTATACTTGTCAAAACCCTAACGGCATTGAAGTAAATGAGTTCCCATATACTGATGGGAACTTAGGTACGCTTTGGAAAGAGCTAGATTTAGTGCCATTTCGTCTAATTCTGACAAGCTCAAGTAATCAGCAAGAAGTTTACAATGTTCACCTTGCTGCTGACTATGAAGATAGTACGGGGAACGGTGCACCATATTTAGGGTATGACAAAATAAATAATATCCAAGTTATTCCCAGTGACGAGAGCAATGGGTTTTCTACTGCTGGATGCTTAGTTACACCTATTGGTACGCCTGTAATTTCAGATACAATTCCTGGTGGAGCGAATAAAGTCATTTATCAGGAAATTGAAGTGACACACCCTGCAGGAGGAACATGTGTTATTGATTGGACCAATCGACTTGCCGTAGGAGCCAGTCAATTTCCGGGTTCTTCGCTCCAAGCTTATATATTTAAAGTAGACCTTAATAGTGAGGATACGCCACCTAACGACATTAGAAGCGGCAGGCAAGTAATATCAATTAATGTTGAACAGATGGAGTTGTTTTCTCTTAGAAAAGATATGTCAGCAACTTCTGGCACTGGTCAGGTTTGGGATATTGAAAAAAGTTTAGTTTCCGAGGAGCTAAACTTAGGTGACACTTGTAGTACAACGCCACAAACAGGTGATGTTACGATCAGGGTTGAGTGGAGCGTGAAACCCATTGAAGGCACTGATAATGCTATTACCATTGAAACAAACATTTATGCGAAAAATAACCTTAACCGAAATGTGTTGGTAGATATAGAAGATAAGATTTATGGTGTTATCGATGGTATTAATAGTAATGAAGAATTCCTATTAGAAACAAAGCCTTTTACTGATATAGATGTCCCTGCGGGAAAAGAAGTCTCAGTAACACATACCTATATCCAGCTAAATACATCGCCAGACGATGTTCTTGGGTTAAGAGATCAGGCAACTGCGACGTTTAAAGACCCGATTTCAGATATTCCTGAGTCCCCTGAAGAGTTTGATATTCTTCCATTAGTGGCAAATTTTGTACTTATTCCCATTCCCAACGGTGACGGCATTCAGGTAGTGGGCGAAGGGCTTCCAAATGTAAATATCTCAGAAACAGAAGTTCTTACAGGTTCAGGGATAAGTTATTTTGTTTCAGATGTACAGGGAATATCGGGTTCATTTTTTGATGGGGATGAGAACCCAATCACCCAGCCTGATTCAAATAATCCAATTGGCCCTGGAGTCGAGTTAGTTTGGAAAGCGCTCAATCAATCACCTGATAGTTGTAGTGCTGGGGAGAGTAATATTTGTTCTGTCGAAATTACCAAAACAGTTTCAGCACAGCCTTTCTCTACCGTCAGTGGCACATTAAAGGACTGGGCAACACTCACATCAAGCATTAATGATAACGAACAATCACTTCCACTTTCCTTAACGAGCGGGACAGAAGAAGCACCATTTACGGTAAACATTACTGGTGCGCCATTGGTTGATCTTAATGTCACTTTAACCGTACCGGCCCCTGCAGAAGCTTTGGTATGTCGTGTTGAAGTTACAAATGCAATAGAAGAGGTTGTCGGTACACTGATTTATGACTTCAACACGACCAATACACGAACGGAAAGCCTGACCGGACAAGAGCCGGACACTTATACGGCAACAGTTCTTGAGTGTGGAGATCTCATTGGAATGACAACCATGATTGCTGATTTAACACTCTCAGGTGAGTCATTATCAAACGAAGATTGTTCCGATACGCTTGCATTTGAGTTCACTTCTCCGGAGCCTGAATTACCGGTCCTCGTTGAAGTGAATAAGGTAACTCATCCTGTAGGTCAGGAAGATGGTTGGATTATGACGTTGGAGGGTGGAAATCTTCAAGCACCTGTGATCTTGGAAACAAGTGATTCAGATAATACTGCTTTTGAACGTTTTCAAGGTGATAGTGGTGACTTAGAGTTAGGTGAAGGAACCTATACTATCACTGAAACACTTAAAGATGGCTGGGTACAAACAGCGAGTACAGGCTGTGAGTTTACGGTTACGCTTCCAGATGATGCCGGTACAACGAAGCAATGTACATTCACCAATAAGATACTGGGTAAAATCATTATCCATAAGGAAACTAAGCCGAAATACGGTACTGGCTTTACCTTCCTTCATGATATCGACTATACCAATGAGTTTACACTCGACCACGGCCAGAGCCAGATCTTCTATGATGTGGTACCGGGAAGCTATCAAGTCAAAGAGGCAGATCCCGCTCCTGACTTTGAGCTTAAGAAATTGACTTGTACCGAGTCAGTGGCAGATAACAGCCAAACTGATACGAATACGAGAACCGCCAGTATCGAACTCGATCCGGGTGAGGTAGTGGAATGTACTTTCATAAACCGTGAAAACGGTATGGTGGTTATCAATAAGCTGACAAATGGACATGCAACAGAAGATGAGTGGAAGTTTACCCTATCTGGGCCTGGTATCGATACCTATGCCTTAACCCCTCCTAATGTGGTTGATTTTGATGGCGCTAAGCTTACCCCAAATAAGAAGTACACTCTGTGCGAAGTTGATGTGCCATTCGGTTGGGTTCCTGTCTGGTTTGTAGACAGCGATAAGGATGGTTACGCTGACCAAAAACTGGATATGGATGTGAAATCGCCTAAGGCATCCATCATTAAGAGCTTGGCAACCAGTAACGTCTTTAATCCGTACGCTGGTCAGAAAATGGACTTAAAGGGAGACATGACATTCTGTGTCAATTTCAAAGTTAAACCAGGGCAGACGTTGAACTTTAAAGTCGATAATGTTCAGTTTAAAAAGCCCGATGAACCGAAACAAGAGCCACCGAAAGATAAGTGTCATAATGAGCCTATCTACGGCCAATACCTAAGTTATGATTACTTCCAGTCTTCTGATGATTGGGTTGGGTACTATCATGTTGATGATTGTGAAAAAGCATCCACTCTATTGAAGAAGAAAGTATCGAAGAATAACTCGGGCTATTTAGCGTCAAAACTCTACAAGGCGAAGCTGCATCACGCTTTTGGGCAAGCAAGTTGTGACTCGGCCTATAATGCCATGAGTCAGTCACATAAAATGCTTGAAGACCATGGGTATAGTGGTGAAGGCCACAATTTCAGTGCTAAAGAGCGCAGAAAAGCAAAACGCTTGGCGAGGGATTTAGATAGCTACATATCTAATAACCTCTGTCCTTAGTTGTAATGTCGTAGTACCCAAATAGGTATTTTGTAGAAGAACCGGAGTGTCATTGATACTCCGGTTTTTATTGCCCACTTCACGAGATAGATAATACCAATCTGGATAAGTCGTTGATCAAGTATTTGCACTGGAAAAATCGTTGTTATCAAGGCAGATATTGCAGTAACTAGTGGCTTTATTACAGAGTCAACACTCTAACTCGCATGTTAAATAAACGACAGGAGTACATTAGGGTGATGTTAATCAATGTTTTGTTAATATCCCTTTTATGAGTTTGCAGCTCGGCTTTTATCTCATATGCCCATAAGGTAAAGTCCAAAGCGGGTGAAATGATAGTGTTGTTACTAAGGAGGCTGAATGAGTAGCCTTGGTGATAACTAAAAAAGCTGATGGATTACAATAAAATAAATACCTTTAACCAACTTAGCGGAAACCCGCTCTTTGAGACAATTGGCCAGAGTTTGTACGAGGCCTATGCGGTGGATGCTGTCCTCATTGGTTCTATAAGCGAAGATCGGGAAGGAGTACATATACTCTCGAGTTGTTTTCAGGGTGAAAAAGGGGAAGGGCATTATTTTCCATTAATCGAAGTGCCTGAAACTGAGGTCGTCGAGACTGAGGAGCCGCTCATTATCTCGAGTGACTTTGATAAGAAGTACCCTCTCTACTCCCATAAACATACGAAATCAGCAGAAACCTTCATTGGTATTCCTCTTTTTGCTCGTAACCATCAGTTAGTTGGTGTGCTTTCCTGTTTATTCAAACGATCTTTCCATTCAGTTGATGCGCTGCTTGAGTATTGCAATACGTTTGCAACGTACCTTGGCTACGAAGTTGGTTACGAAGCTCTACTGATGCGTCAATCACAGTTGCAATGGCAGCTAGAAGAAGGCCAAAAAGTTGCAAAAGTGGGTAGCTGGAATTGGAACCTTCAAGATAAGTACTTTGAATGGAGCAAAGAGGTTTATCGGATATATGGCATTAAAGATGAGTCGTTATTGCCGACGTTGTCTTTGCTCTCGGCTTTGATTCACCCAGAAGACCGAGAGTGGGTGCTAGATACGCTATACCGATCGATTGAAAGTGATAGCGTCAATTATAATTTGGTTCATCGAGTCCAGCTTTGGGATGGTACTATCAAGTATGTACGTAAGCGGGCAGAAGTGATACGGAATAGCCAAGGTCAGCCTGTTGAAATGCGTGGTACTATCCACGATGTCACCGACGTTTATCAAATTTCGGCCAAACTGAATAAAACCTCACGCCAGCTGACAACGACGTTTAATTCGGTGGAAGAAGGGATTTGGGAGTTTGATCTTGAACGTAGGGAGTTTGCAACCTCGGCCAAGTTCTGGCATTTATTAGGCCGTGAAAAGCCCAAAGAGGGTGACGACCTTGACGTGTGGTTATCGTGTATTGTTGAAGAAGACAGGGGCGAAGGTGTTGATTATTTTTGTCGCTTTATTCAGCAGCAGCATGCCTCAGTGTTTCAGTTTGAATTTCGCCTCAAAGCCAGTAGTCGCGTCGCGCTAGATGGCAATGAATGTTGGCTAACCATAAAGGGCAGTGTTGTCGCTCGGGATGACAACGGCAAACCGATCAAAGTCGCGGGTATTCAACGCGATATCACCCATACCATCGAAGCAAAACGTCAGCTGGATCGAGCTCAGGTGGTGTTTGATAACACTTCTGAGTGTATATTGATCACCGATAAAAATAACAAGATCATTTCAGTCAATCGTTCATTCGAGGAAATAACGGGTTATCGCGAGAAAGAACTGCTTGGTCTGTCACCTAGTGTGCTGTCATCGGGGATTCATGATGCCCAGTATTATCATTCCCTCTGGCATAACTTAAACAGCAACGGGCATTGGAAAGGCGAGGTCTGGAATCGACGCAAAAATGGTGAAATCTATCCAGAAGAGATTTCGATCAATGTGATCCGTGATGACAATGATGAGATTGTTAATTTCGTGGCAGTGTTTCGTGATATAAGCCATTGGAAAAAAGCAGAAGAGCAGCTGACTTTTTTTGCTTATAAAGATCCGCTTACCAGCCTAGTCAATCGTCGCAGTTTTATTCAACGTGTGAAAAAGCATATCGCTTCTATCGATGACATCCGGGGTCAAACCTTCTCATTGCTGTTTATCGATATGGATGACTTCAAATCACTCAATGATCTCTATGGTCATGACTTTGGTGATAAAGTCTTGGTACACATTGCCAACTGCCTTAAACGCGTTTTCCCGGTTGCAGACAATATCTGTCGATATGGTGGCGATGAATTTTGCGTTCTCTTGCCTAAAACGACCTCCGGGGCGGCGAGGATATGGGGGCAGCAGGTCGTTGACCGTGTGGCGGAAGCCTTTGTACTCGATGACATTGAAGTGAATACCACTGTCAGTATAGGGATCTCGACTTATCCCGAGAGTGGAGAAACCCATAGCGAACTGCTCAAGAACGCTGACTATGCCATGTATAACATGAAAGGGCAGGGGCGAAATGGGATCTGCCAATATGACAGCGCATTACAGTCTGATTATATTGAAAAACTGAGAATGCGCGATCGGCTTAAAAAGGCGATTTCCGACGAATTGCTGATGGTCTATTACCAGCCAGTTGTTGATGCCCGCACTGGAAAAATTAGTCGATTCGAAGCTTTGATCAGGTGGCATGACGAAGTAGAAGGACACATTTCTCCCGCTGAGTTTATTCCTGTTGCCGAGCGTTATGGTTTGATAAGACCGTTGGGAGCATTTGTCCTGCATCAGGTCTGCCGCGACCTAAAGCAGTTACACCAAGCCGGGTTTTCTGATGTGACAATGAGTATTAACCGCTCTGTGAAAGAGTTCATTGGCAGTCATGGCCTTCCTCCTATCTGGGAGGTCATTGAGTCATATGGGTTGCCGCTGAAGTCTATTGTTGTGGAAATCACCGAGTCGACGGCATCGAGCGAAAGTAGTGATATTCAATCGTTGTTGGCGTCGTATAAGCAAAGAGGCATTGAAATTGCGTTGGATGACTTTGGTACGGGGTACTCTTCTTTGAGCTCGGTGGTCGAGCTTCGGCCGAATATTATCAAGATAGACCGTAGCTTTATTAAGGAAATCGACAAACAGGATAACCGAACCTTGGTGTCCTTGATCATAGATTTGAGCCATAAGTTGGGTATTCAGGTTGTAGCTGAAGGTGTCGAAACGCGAAAACAGTTGGATATACTAGGGGAGATGCATTGCCATTTTGTCCAAGGGTTCCTCTTCAGCCCTGCTGTTCCTTTTACACGTTGTTTTTCAATTCTTAAGAGCAAAGAACTATACGGCCTATCCACTGTCGATACGGTCATTATGACAAGTTAAACGGTGATTACACCAAACTGTCAACCCGGTGGGGCCGACAGTTTGGTGTAAGGTCTAATACCAACCTACATAAATATTTGATCAGCCTTGTAGGTTAAAATCGCGGTTATCTGCGTTAGATCTTTTGTAATTAACGCCACTAGTTACTGCAATATCTGCCTTGATAACAATGATTTTTCCAGTGCAAATACTTGCTCAACGACTTATCCAGATTGGTCTAAAATTTAGACTTTGCAGATTCGAATGAACGTTTCAATGAATCTAGCGCCTCATCGGCTCCTTTTTTTATTTCTTCCCACGCACTGTCGCTGGCATGTTGAAGATCGGTAATTTTTGCTTTGGCCTCTTCTTTACGTTGCTTCAGTTCGGTGAGCGTTTTTTCAAGGTCCCGCTTTGCTTCGCCGGATGCGTGTTGGGCTTTAACTTCTAGCTTATCGATATCTTCATTCCAATTGAGTAGCTTTTTATGAAGGTTATTGATTAATTCTTTACGATCCATTGAGATACCTCTCTATTTTTTAGTAAATTAAAGGGGGGGACGAATTAAACTGTTCTGGACCTATGTTGTAATACTTCTTTTATTGCATTAAGTTTTTGCTCTATCTTTTTTCTGTCAGTGGGCTCATTGATATTATCGAAGCATGTATTTGCGATGAGTACAGCGTGTTTTTCAAGTGCTTTTTTGTCTGTGGTACGGATAGCTTGCTTAGAAAGCATTAAAACATTATTCAGTAAACATAGGGGAACAGACAGAGTGTGCGGGCAGCACTGACGTATTTGAGCAAAAGCAGTGTCAGCGATATCTTCAAAATTTAAGGGCTTCACGACCAAGCGTAACTGTTGGCTGTCGTTATAGTAACTGGTCGAGGGAAATGAGCGTCGCAGCAAGAGGCCAAGGGCAATTGTCAGCCGGTTAATGCAGGCGATAGCCGTGGCAGGATCATTAATGCCGGGAGATAGAGCTCGCAAAGCCACTTCTTCCAGTTGGCGAACATTAAACACGATATCCTGTTCCGGTGTTGCCTTAGGCCCGATAATATAAAATTGATTAATTTTTCCTATCAACTCTTCACCTGCCTTTTTATCGCTAAAACACATAGCGATTGGTGCCTGTTCTATAAGAAAGTCACCAGGGTGGTAAAGCAGTTTAATGATCGAATCATGCTCATCAGCCAACTGATACAATCTGTCTAAGTCCAGTGCTTGCACATATCCACTTGATAAAGAGGGGATAGGAGTTGTATATGCAATATTGTCACTAATATCGTCACAGACTAAAGCTGTATCATCTTCCTCTATTGGATCAGGATAAAGGCTCTCAATGGCCTCGCATAACTCCTCTGATACGGCTTGAATCAACGTATCAGCTTGGATGAAAACAGAGACGTGATGAATATACCTAATCAGCATTAGCAAGCAAGCGAGAGCCAATAATATAGCGATGCTAAGTGACAGCTGAAGTACGACCTCACTCGAGGCCAAGGTGAGTAACCACGCCAAAATAAGCAGGCAGTATAAGAAAGTTGATGTGAAAATCCCTAAGCCAAACTGGGTCACGGGATCTCGAATAAAGTTACGTAATAAACGTGGCCCTAACTGACTTGAGGCCAGTGATAGCACCACCATTGTCATTGAAAATACAACGCCAGCAACAGTAATGATAGATGTGGCTATGGTTGAAATGAGCCCTGCAGCGCTATCTGGACTGGCCGACACCAGCCAGCTTTGCATTGATGTATGGGATAAATGAATGTAGAGATCAAACCATATAGTGCCACTGGCTAAAACGGTGGAGATCAACATCATGAAAATGGGGACGAACCAAAAGCTTGTTCGCAAGTATTCCCAGAGGTGCCACATGTAGACTTTCATGCATCCCCTTTTTTCGTACCTAGGTTAAAAAGACGGTAACTTAGCCAAGCTGAGCATTATGTGAGTGTAGGTTAATCTGACGTCTATATGAAAAAGCGCCTAATTTTCAATCTCGACTTGGATTTGGTGAGCCTAACTGAGTAAGATGGCGTCTTGTTGTTAGCGGAGTAAGCCCATGCAGGCAGTTTGTTTTGATTTTGATGGTACGCTGGTTGATTCTGAGATTTTCCATGCGCAGAACTGGAGCCATTATTTATCGGGCTTGAATATCAACATCTCAGCCCATGACTTTTTGGCTGATTTTGCTGGCGTTCCTTGGGAGATCGTCGCTAAACATTTCACTTCAATCGCTACCATACCGCATACTACTTCGACCATAGTTTCTGAAATGGAGCAGTTAACCTATCAGGCTATTATAGAAAGAGGGATCCCTGCTAAAGAGGGGGCATTTGACTTGGTCAAGTCGCTCCATGGCTCACGGCCATTGGCAGTAGTTACGGGTTCGCCAAGAAAGTATGTTGAGGGTATCTTGTCCCATCTAGGCTGGTTACATTACTTCGAGCATATATTTTGCGGTGATGACGTCACACAGAACAAACCAGCCCCTGAAATCTATCAATTGGCTTGTCATACTCTTGGTGTATCGGAACATCAGACTGTAGCGATTGAAGATAGCCATACCGGTGCGCAATCGGCGTATTCTGCAGGGTTAAGGCTGGTGGTCGTCAACGATTTACACCCGGTGGGTGTAAACATGACCCCCTATCGCTATGACAATTTGATAGAAGCACAAGCGCAACAAGCTAAATGGCTTGTCGCATAAAAGCTGTAACTATGCCTATGACATAGGCGAAGTATCTAAGATTCAGTAAATAGGCCAAGTTAACGGCCCAGAGAAAGGCATTGCTATGCAAGATGAAGATATCATGACTGGCGATATGCTAGTCGAAACGGTTGAGAACCAACTAGAAGATGGTAACCCAATAAAGGTGAAAGAAACCTTGATGCGCTTGGTGATGACGGGTACGCCAAGAGAAGAGGCGATTCAGATGATAGCCTGTGCATTATCTATTGAAGTGTTTGATGTGGTAAAAAATGGCGGTAGCTTCGATTTGAAACGTTATAGTGAAAATTTGGACGCGTTGCCTGATATGCCTTGGGAGTTTGAAGACTAACTTTTGGTGTAGTTCACAAAAAAGCCGCTTAGAGCGGCTTTTTTTGTTATTTGTTTGTTTTGTTTTTGTTTTTTTATGCGCAAGGGGGCTGAGATTCATAGCGAATTGTTGTTGATGCTTGAAATAGTTAAAACTGTTGCAGTTAACCGATTTAATGTCACTTTTCTTGAAAAAAACACTTGAAAACAACAATGAAACCGAGGGATTTCATTGCCTCTGGTAGTGTTTATGACTGCAAAACGGCTTTCATATTGGTTTAAATGACTGCCTATTGTGGTAAGGATAGGTAACTGGTCTGGTTTGTTTGTTATTGTTGGTTTTTTCTTGTGTGACGGAGTTCAAAAACAGTTTCTTGTGCTGTATCAGAATATAATTCCAGTTTGATTTGTTGGTTATAAGTTAAAAATTGGTCGCACATTCCAAGGTTTTTACTTTATTGTGTTTGTATATTTTAATGAGGCAGCAAGGAAACAAAAGATGATTATTGGTGTACCTAAGGAAATCAAAGTTCACGAATACCGTGTGGGTATGGTCCCAGCTTCAGTAAGCGAAGCTGTTGCTCATGGACATAAAGTATACGTTGAGACCAATGCGGGTTCTGGTATCGGCTTTAGCGATCAGGACTACATTGAAGCAGGTGCCCAGATTCTGCCGACAGCCGAAGCGGTTTTTGCAGAGTCAGAAATGATTGTAAAGGTTAAGGAGCCACAAGCCGTAGAACGTGCCATGCTTCGTGAAGGCCAAATCCTATTTACTTACCTTCACCTTGCGCCAGACCCAGAACAAACGCATGACCTTATCAACAGCAAGGCTGTATGTATTGCTTACGAAACGGTGACAGACGATAAAGGACGCCTGCCATTATTGGCTCCAATGTCAGAAGTGGCAGGTCGCATGTCAATTCAAGCGGGTGCACAAGCGCTTGAGAAATCAAGAGGCGGCCGCGGCATGTTGCTAGCTGGTGTACCGGGTGTAGAGCCGGCGAAAGTTGTTATCATCGGTGGTGGTGTTGTTGGTGCCAATGCTGCTCAAATGGCGGTAGGTATGCGTGCAGATGTGGTGGTACTAGACCGTAACATCGATGTATTACGTCAGCTTGATGCTCAGTTTGGCGGCGCGGTACAGTGTGTGTACTCGACCAAAGATGCGATTGAAAAACACGTACTGGAAGCTGATCTTGTTATTGGTGGTGTTCTGGTTGCCGGTGCTGCCGCTCCGAAATTGGTTACAGCTGAAATGATCAAGAAGATGAAGCCAGGCGCTGCAATCGTCGACGTTGCTATTGACCAAGGTGGCTGTGTTGAAACATCTCATGCAACCACTCACAGCGATCCTACTTACATTGTTGACGATGTTGTTCATTACTGTGTTGCGAACATGCCTGGCGCTGTTGCTCGTACGTCGACATTCGCTCTGAACAATGTCACTCTGCCATACATACTAAAACTGGCAGATAAAGGCTACAAGGCTGCGCTGCAGGAAGACAAGCATCTGCTAAACGGTTTGAATGTATACCGTGGGCAGGTTACTTGCGAAGAAGTTTCTGAAGCATTAGATCTTGCATACATTACGCCAGAGAAAGCACTTGCTTGATTAACATCGCTTAGATTCAATCACTGATTCTAAATCCCTGCCTCGGCAGGGATTTTTTTGTTTAAAATCTGCGATAGGCGATAGGCCCCCCGTAAAGTAGACACGGCTGAACATTGGAGGTAAGGGATAAGGATTAACAGTGATATTAAAACAAAGACATACTTACTGTGAGTAATCGTTTTTACACAATGATGTCACTATTATTTGTCATCGCCTGAATTCAGATAATAAGTGCGACACTCATGGGAAGGTGTAAAAGAGGAAGCCAACTGCCGAAAGTGGTACGCTC